>DRZW01000186.1 GCA_011380105.1 Halothiobacillaceae bacterium | reverse complement strand
GAGACGTCTATCGTATCGGTTTTCACCAAACCGTGCAGGCCTTCATAGAATAAAAGATCAGAGCCGCTCGGAATGTCTTCCCACGGGGTGAATTCACCCGGACTGAGGTTGGTGTTCAAACGCGCATTGTGTTCAGCCGCTTCTGCATCGCTGTGCAGGTAATAACGTTTTTTTCCGGTGCCTGATTCGCCGTAGCTCTTAAACAGCTCGGCTAATTTGTCGAAGTGGTTCGCTTCTGGCCCGAAGTGCGAGAAGTGGTTATTGCCCTTTTTCGCTTCGGCGGCCATGCGCTCGAGCATTTCTGCCCGGTTTAGGCTGTGAAAGCTATCACCTTCGATCACCGTCGGTGTGATCTGCTCACGGTGGAAGATATGGTGGAAAGCAGTTTTAACGGTGGTAGTGCCGGCACCAGATGAGCCGGTTACGGCGACGACAGGATGTTTTTTGGACATAAGTCACTCCTTTATGGTTAATGGTAATACGAAAAAAATTAAGGTCGTGGCGACCTAATTAAAAAGTGTTAGGCCGGGGACGTGCCCATTTGCGCCAGTTATCATGGCGTGCTCGAATCTGGCTTGGCATTATTTCATGATGCGGCACATCCGCCGAATGTTAGTTTGTTGCCAAATGCCGCAATCTGAGAACCTGCAGCTTCAGCCTGTTGTTTATGTCAGAGCGCTGAGTCAAAAGAGATAAATTGCGTCGCTTTAAGGCTTATTACCGAGAAAAAGCGCGGTTTTCAACACTAAACTTCCCCATTCTAGCACTCTCGGCCGCGTTTATGGCTCATGCAAAGGTCTTAATTCGGTGATAATAGGGGTTTAGTACTTTGGGAACAAGTTCATGGCTGACAAAAGCCGCTAATTTGCATGCGGTTTTCCTGAACGGAGCTGGCTGTGTTTTGAGTCGGAGTGTGTATTTGCCCGAATTACGGTCGGTTTCGGGCTGGTTTTGTTAATATATGCGCTTTTTAAGCAGGCTTAGATCTTATGACCCAGTCCGATGAGCGTTCCGCTGCCTTGCGCTACCACGCTGAACCCATTCCGGGGAAAACAGCCACCGCATTGACCAAATCAACCCGAACAGCACGGGATTTATCGCTGGCCTATTCACCGGGCGTGGCCGAGCCAGTGCGTGCGATTGCCGCAGACCCGGAGGCTGCCTGGCGGTATACCAATCGTGGTAATACTGTAGCGGTGGTATCCGATGGTTCGGCGATTCTTGGTTTAGGGGATTTAGGCCCGCTGGCCAGCAAGCCTGTCATGGAGGGTAAGGGCGTATTATTTAAGCGTTTTGCCGATATTGATGTGGTCGATTTGGAAATTGACGCCGAAGATACCGATGCACTGGTAGAAACGGTGCAACGCTTAGCGCCCTCCTTTGGTGGGATTAATCTTGAAGACATCGCCGCACCGCGTTGCTTTGAGGTAGAGCGGCGGCTTAAAGCCAGCATGCCGATTCCTGTTTTTCATGATGACCAGCATGGCACGGCGATCATTATTGCCGCTGGGTTGAGCAATGCATTATATCTGGCTGGGAAATCACTCGATCAGGCCCGTGTGGTGCTAGTAGGCTGCGGATCGGCCGGTACCGCGACGTTGAATCTGTTGCTGGAAATGGGCCTTTCTGCCGAAAATCTTACCGTCGTGGATAAAGTCGGCGTGTTGCATTCTGACCTGCCGGATCTGCCGCCGCACCACCAGCGCTTTGCGCGTGAAACCAAGGCTCGTAATCTCGAGCAGGCGATCGTCGGCGCGGATGTCTTTATCGGTTTGTCGGCGCCTAATTTGCTTAGTCAGGACATGCTCCGATCCATGGCGGAGAATCCGGTGGTGTTTGCTTTGTCTAACCCTGATCCGGAAATTCGCCCTGAGTTGGCCAAATCGGTTCGCCCCGATGTCATTATGGCCACCGGGCGCAGTGATTATCCTAATCAAGTCAATAATGTTTTGGCCTTCCCGTTTATATTTCGTGGCGCATTAGATTGCCGTGCGACGGATATCACCGAGAATATGAAGGTGGCCTGTGTAAACGCCATTGCCGATCTGGCACGCCAGCCGGTTCCGCCCTCCGTGTTGGAGGCCTATGAATTAGAAGCGTTGGCATTTGGCCGCGATTACATTCTGCCCAAGCCCTTCGACCCGCGTTTAATTGAATATGTGCCCGAGGCGGTAGCCCGTGCCGCTGCTCGTGACGGCGTGGCTCAGGCTGATTATCACCCACGTTCGTTGCGTTAAATTATGGAGTTAAACCGCGCCTGGATTATTGATGCCCATGCGCAGATCTGGCGGGCTTGGCATGTTTATGACAAAGACTTAGTCGATAATCAGAATCGCCCGGTCAATGCGCTGCTGGGGTTTGCGGATTATTTATTATCACTTACCGAGTCCATCGTCCGCGCCGGTACCACCGAGCCGATTATTATGGCCGTGTTCGATCCACCCTGCGGCCGAGGCTATCGGCAAACTATCTACCCCGATTATAAAGGGCAGCGACCGCCTACCCCTGAGGCGCTGCGTGAGCAGTTTCCCCGTTGTCGTGAGCTGGCCGAGGCATTGGGCTTCGGCGCACTCGACTATCCCGGCTATGAAGCCGATGATGTGATCGGCACACTGGTTTCCCGTTTGCGCCATCGCAAGCGGGCGGTGACGATTGTGTCTGGCGATAAGGACTTAGCGCAACTGCTCGGGCCGGATGATCGCTGGTATAACCCCATGCGCCAGTCGGTCATGACTTATGGCGATGTTTCGCGCCGTTTTGGGGTTGCACCGGGCCAGATTGCCGACTTGCTGGCATTAACCGGTGATGTCGCCGATAACATTCCCGGTGTGCCGGGGGTTGGACCTAGAATCGCCGCGCGATTATTGCGCAAACACCGTTGCATTGATGGTCTGTTCGAGAATATTCAGGCGATTTATGGCATGAAATTTCGTGGGGCACCGCGGGTGCAGAAGTTACTGCTCGAGCACGAACCACAAGTCCGGTTATCACGTCGGCTGACCGAAATTATCTGTGATTTACCCATCGAAAGCCCCACAGATGCCTGGGCCGGGGGCGATCCTGATCAGTACACCAAGCTTTTAGAGCAGATGGGTGCAGGTGCCGGTAGAATTGAACGCTGGCAGGCAGTCAGCGCGGAATACCATGCTCATTGCGTTTAACAAGCCCTATAATGTCCCAAGCCAGTTTGCCCCGAGCCTAATAGCCCGGCGGGCACCCTGGTCGATTATATTGATATGCCCGGAGTTTATCCGGCCGGTGCGTTATCGTAAAACCGTACCGACAAGCTGGCTGGAAATCACTCTTCGGGAAGGACACAACCGCCAGGTGAGGCACATGACCGCCCACGTGGGTTGCCCGACTCTGCGGTTGATTCGACAGCGCGTTGGTGAAATCCAGCTCGACGATTTGCCGCCGGGTCAATGGCGCTACTGCTGAGCCTTTTTCCAACTGTTGGGTTTTAAAGTGAGTGATCGCTTACAGCGCGTTAATGGAGATGAGGTTGCAGGCATGGAAACCCTAAATCAACTGCTAAAAAAACTAGCCCTGGGTCAATCGGTTGACGTGTCGGTGTTGCGCAATGGCCGGGAACAGCAATTGACCTTGACGCTTAAGGAAGAGTTTTGAATCAGACTTGGCCTTTAACAATGCCAATATACTTATTCTAGTCTCGCTTAATGTCCCGTTTCATCTTAGGTGTTTTCCCGTGCGTTGTGCTGATGGTTAACCAGCCGGTTTACTCCGAATAGCCTGACGGGGCTAAACAGGTAAGCGTCGATTTGTGCTGGCTTTTTTCCAGCAAGAACACTGCACTTAAGGTGGCTCTGAGCTATGCTCAGAGATGGTTGGCGGGAAATGAGTGGAATTTGTCTGCCTAGTCGGTATACTGCACGGCTATTTTAAGTTTCAAATATCGTAGCTACCTGGGCATTGAGCCGATTCGGGCAAGAATACGATACCCAAATACACACATGGGGTGAGACAAAATAATATGGCGTTGATCGTCCAGAAATATGGTGGTACGTCGGTTGGTACTGTTGAGCGCATTCAAAGTGTGGCCGACCGGGTCTTAAAGTCTGTGCAGCGCGGTGATTCAGTTGTGGTGGTGGTCTCCGCGATGAGCGGTGAGACTAACCGTCTAATTGAAATGGCGCGTTCGATTCAAAGCGAGCCTGCCCCGCGAGAGCTAGACATGCTAGTGGCGACCGGTGAGCAGGTGACCATTGCCCTGTTGTCGATGGCATTGCAGCAGCGCGGTCAGGATGCGCGTTCTTATACCGGCGCTCAGGTACCGGTACTGACTGATAGCGAGCACACCAAAGCACGGATTAAGTCGATCAACACGGAAACGATCAAGAGCGATCTTGCCGCTGGTCGCGTGGTTGTGGTGGCTGGTTTTCAGGGTGTGGATAAGCATGGTCAAATCACCACCTTAGGCCGCGGCGGTTCGGATACCTCGGCGGTGGCACTAGCTGCGGCGCTGAAGGCCGATGAGTGTCAGATTTACACCGATGTGGATGGGGTTTATACCACCGACCCGCGTGTTGTGCCCAAAGCGCGCCGGCTTGACCGGATTACTTTTGAGGAAATGCTGGAAATGGCCAGCTTGGGCTCGAAAGTGTTGCAGATTCGCTCGGTAGAATTCGCCGGCAAGTACAATGTACCGCTACGGGTGATGTCTTCCTTTGAAGACGGCCCGGGAACACTGATTACCCTGGAGGATGAAAACGTGGAAGAACCCGTCATTTCCGGCATTGCTTTCCATAAAGATGAAGCGCAACTGACCGTCAAAGGTGTGCCGGATAGTCCGGGCATTGCCTACCAGCTGCTCGGTCCGATTGGTGATGCTAATATCGAAGTCGACATGATTCTGCAGAATGTTGGCGCAGACGATGGTGCTGATTTTACCTTTACCGTGCATCGTGCCGATTTCGATAATGCCTTAAAGCTGCTGCGTGAGACGGCAGAGAAACTCGGCGCCCGCGAAGTTTCGGGTAACCATAATATCGTTAAGATTTCACTGGTGGGTGTGGGGATGCGCTCCCATGCTGGGGTTGCCTCAAAAATGTTCCGGGTATTGTCTGATGAGAAAATCAACATCCGCATGATTGCCACCTCGGAAATCAAGATCTCCGTTGTTATCGATGACAAATACCTCGAACTGGCAGTGCGTGCGCTGCACGATGCCTTTGAGCTAGATACACCGGAGGTTTCGTTAAACTAAACTTGATAAATTAATCAAACCGACATTGGCGTTGCTATGCGCCCCAACAAACTTTACAAGGAATTAGCATGTTAATTTTGACGCGACGCATTGGAG
>DRZW01000187.1 GCA_011380105.1 Halothiobacillaceae bacterium | reverse complement strand
CCACATTCCCATCATCCTCAAAAGCGAGCATATGGGTGGCAATTCGATCCAAAAACCAGCGATCATGCGAGATCACCAACGCTGAACCGGGGAAATCCAACAAGGCGGTTTCCAAGGCACGCAGGGTTTCTACATCCAAATCGTTCGTTGGCTCATCGAGCAACAAGACGTTACCGCCAGATTTAAGCAGTTTGGCCAAATGCACCCGGTTGCGCTCACCACCGGAGAGATCCTTCATGAACTTTTGCTGATCCTGGCCTTTGAAATTAAATCGACCCAGATAAGCCCGGGAGGACATTTCAAATTTACCCACCGTAATGGTGTCGTAACCATCCGAAACTTCCTCCCAGACGGTTTTCTTATCGTCCATGTCATCCCGGGACTGGCTGACATAGGCCAACTTGACGGACTCACCGATCTCGACTGTACCCTCATCAGGTTGTTCTTCACCAATCAGCATCCGAAACAAGGTCGATTTACCCACCCCGTTGGGGCCAATAATCCCGACAATCGCCCCTTTAGGAATCGAGAACGATAAATCCTGATACAGGGTACGATCACCATAGGTTTTGCTTAAATGCTTAACTTCAATAACCTTATCGCCTAAACGCGGGCCGGGCGGGATGTATATCTCGTTGGTCTCTGAGCGTTTTTGATATTCTTCGGATTGTAATCCCTCGAAGCGCTTTAGACGTGCTTTGGATTTAGCCTGCCGCCCTTTCGGGTTCTGGCGCACCCATTCAAGCTCTTGTTTCAACGCTTTCTGGTGTGCAGAAGCGGTTTTTTCTTCGCGTTCTAGGCGTTTTTCTTTCGCTTCAAGCCACTGCGAGTAATTACCCTCAAACGGGATACCCTGCCCGCGATCGAGCTCCAAAATCCAACCGGCGACGTTATCAAGGAAATAGCGATCATGCGTTACCGCCACCACCGTGCCGGAAAACTCTTGTAAGAAACGCTCTAACCAAGCAACGGATTCGGCATCCAAGTGGTTAGTCGGTTCATCAAGAATCAGCATATCCGGATTGGAGAGCAACAGACGGCATAAAGCGACTCGACGCCGCTCACCACCGGAGAGTTTCGTGACATCGGCATCCCAAGGCGGCAAGCGCAACGCATCGGCGGCCACCTCAAGCTTGCGATCCAAGTCCCAGCCACCGCCGGATTCAATTTTATCCTGCAATTTGGCCTGCTCTTCCATCAAGGCCTCAAAATCGGCATCTGGATCGGCAAAAGCGTTGCTGACGGCATTAAAACGCTCAAGTAACTCGGCCATCTCGCCGACACCATCCATGACGTTGCCGCGCACGTCTTTCTCTGGATCTAGGTCTGGTTCTTGCTTGAGATAACCAATGTTGATACCGGGCTGAGGACGAGCCTCACCGACAATGTCGGTATCCACCCCGGCCATAATCCGTAGCAAGGTAGACTTACCGGCACCGTTGTAACCCAAAACGCCAATTTTGGCACCGGGGAAAAAGTTAAGGTTGATATCCTTGAGGATGTATTTCTTCGGCGGGACAATTTTTCCCACCCCATTCATGGTAAAGATATACTGGGCCATAAGCGTTTTTTAATGAAATACCTAAAATTGAACAATTTAAAAAAGTGGATACGGTTCATGCCGCATAAAAAAGTGCGCATATCCCGCGCCGGACGGGTTCTATACGACCTCGGCCTTGCCAAAAATCTTCGGATCGGTGGGTGGCTTTACTTGCTGTTAATCGCCCCGTTGGGTTTTCAAACGGCGCATAGCGCCGACATACCCCAACCTCAACTGCATTTGTTAATCGATGTTTCAGGCTCCATGCGCTGGACCGATCCTAACAACCTGCGCGATCCGGCGACCCGGCTGCTCGGTGAATTACTGCCCCCTGAGGCATACATTGGCATTTGGTTTTTCGGCAATGAGATCACCCCGGTACTCTCGCCGCGCCAGGCCGACAATGAAACCAAGCGCGTAATTCGGCAGGTTGCGCGCAGCATTCGCTCCAATGAACCATGGACCGATATTCCAGAGGCGCTCCTTGCCGCTGACCGAAGCTGGCACGAAAACACTGATCGTAACATTATATTACTCTCGGATGGCATGGTCGACATTTCACCAGACGAGAAAGTTAACCACCGGGCGAGTAAAAGGATGTTTGTTGACATAATCCCTAGAC
Organism: Halothiobacillaceae bacterium; assembly: GCA_011380105.1. GTDB lineage: Bacteria > Pseudomonadota > Gammaproteobacteria > Halothiobacillales > Halothiobacillaceae > Guyparkeria. Next base: position 3,172 of record DRZW01000187.1, on the reverse strand, counting down.
TGGTTGAACAGAACGTCCGGGTACACACCATTGCGCTATCCGATGAGGCAGACACCGCTGTTTTAAGGCAAATTGCCCGCCAGACCGGCGGCATGAGTGTCGTTGCGCAAACCGATACTGATTTGCAACGCGCTTTTATGAATTTGTTCGAAACCGCCGCACCACGAGTTGGGCTGCCATTGGTGGATAACCGTTTTGCAGTCGATGAACATGTCAAAGAATTGACGCTGGTTGTCTTTCGCAAACCGGAGGCTGAGCCGACACGCATTCAACTACCTGATAAAACCGTACACAATCAGCAATCAGGCACAGATGCCGGCTGGCGCTGGGATGCTGCCGCCGGGCGGGACTTAATCACCATCGAGAACCCACCCCCTGGCCGCTGGGCCATTCTGGCCGAAACCGATCCGGACAATCGGGCCATGATCATTACCGATCTTTCCCTACGCATGCAGAATTTGCCCTCACGGATCTATCCGCAGGAAATTCTTGATTCGGCTTTGGTGTTAATAAACCGAAACCAGGAATTAAACCGTGCTGAATTAACCGAAAACCTCGACGCGCTGGTAACGGTCGAAAACCAAGCCGGGGAAACCGTTTTTTCAAAGATGCTCAATGACTTAGGTCGCGAACCTGATATTCTCGGAGGGGATGGCCGATTCGATTATCGACTGGTATTAGACGAGCCTGCCGGCACCTACACCGTCATCTCCCAGGCCGATGGCCCAACGTTCTCGCGGGTGATCAAACAAAAAATCGCACTAGCACCAAACGCGCCACTATTGCTGACATTGGACGGACAATACGCCGAGCAGGACGATGCTGCGACAGAGAATGATGAGCAAGAACACTCATCTCCAGAATGGCAGGTTGAGGTTAAGATTGAATTTGACCCCACCATCATCGAAGAATCCAGCCCGGTATTTTCCGGCTACTGGAACTGCCCCGGTGTGCGCCGCGAACCGGTTGAGCAACAACTGACACAAACGCCAACGTTTCTAAGCGCCCCACAAGGCTTCTATGGGCCGGATTGTTTTTTACAAGGGGACATTCAAGCCCAAGTGCTGGAAAACCGCGCTATTACCATACCGATTAATCGCAAGCTGCCCGAACCTGCCGCACTAGAACCCAAGGTCGATCAACCGCCAACAGATAAACCTTCAACCGCCGAGCGCAGCGAAAACCCGCTGATCGCCACCTTGGTTGGTTTGGCACTGCTGCTCACCATGGGGATGATCGCTTTTCTGCTCAAAAGCCGTGCAGCGCGCCAGCGGGCTGAGTTAATCAACCAAGCGTACAGCTAAAAACGCTGATCAATTTAACACCGGATTTAACATCAAGGTAACCGGATTATGCTGAGTTTTTTCACCTCCTCGGATTGGGCCATTATCGCCACGCAGCTACTCGCTGGGTTTATCACCACCAGTGCGGTGATGGGATTTATGCTTTGGCGACATGGCAAAGCACACATCAACCGTGCTAAACAACTACTGGCTGATCAAAACGCCATTATTGAAGCCGCAGGCGAAATGTTCGAGCAGCAAATCCGCAAAAAACGCCCTGATGTTGATTTCGACGAGCAAACCCTGAAACAGTATGCCGAACGCAGTGCCGATGTGATCAAGGCGATGATCGCCCCTTGGCTAGAACCTAAGAAATCCGATCTCACCCCAATTGCTCGCACCATGCTCAAAACCCGGCAACAGGATTTGATCGAACTGCTCGATTTACTCGGCGAGCCACCAGAACCGGAAAACCAGATCGACCCGGAAAAATTCGAGCAGCTAAAGAAAAAAGCCCAAAGCCTGGTCGGGCAGGTCAAACAACTAGAAAAAGAACTGGCCACCGCCAACGAACAGCGCGATCGCACCCAAGAACATCTCAATGCTGCGCTTGATACCGTCAACACCATGGTGCGTGAATATGGCCGTCATCTTAAACTCGACGACAAGCCCAAGGTAGATGAATTATTGCGCGCCATAATCATGACCCAGGCGATGGACCAAGGCGATGACTGCGAAACCGCACGCGCCAAAGCCGAAGCCGCAACCAGCGAAGAGATTGAAGCGGTCACCGAGCCATCGGCAAGCAAAGCCACAGCCGGTGCTGCGGCAGCCGGTGGCGCTGCTGCCAGTAAAGCGTTGTATGGCGATGAAAGCGAACTGGAAGACGGCGCCGCTGAGACTGAGCAAACTTCAACTGATGCCGCATCTGAAAAAGAGCCTATATCTGAACAGCCTGGTGAACCATACGATAAGGATATTGATGACCTGCTAGACCAGGCACAAACCGACGACAAATCCGGTAAAGAGTCTGCAGAATCTCAGCAAGAAGAAAACGCCGACCAACCCAGTATCGAGGATATTGATGCATTGCTTGACGATGCTCAAGACGATGGCGCTGAAACAGAACCTCAACCGGAGCCTGCCGAAAAAACCGATGAGCCGGAAACAGCGGATCCTAAGCATACCACTGAGGATGACAATGCCGATGAATTTGATGATATTGACGCACTGTTAGATGAGGAACAAAACAGGCTAAAAGCGGATAATGAAGACACAACCACACAGACAGAGACCGCGAATACCGCCGCATCGGATGACACTCGAGACACCGCTGAGAAATCAGGCAACAGAAGACAACCTGAAGCGGCGCTGCCATCTGATACAAACACCCTAACCGAAGAGCCGGTCAGCGAAGACCCTGAATTAGATGAAATCGATGCCCTACTCGCTGATGAAGGCGATGTTTCAGCATCAGACGAAAAAACCGATCAACCGGAGAGCGCGACCAGCGATCAACCGGATGAACCCAGCGATGATCAGGAGCTTGATGAAATTGATGCCTTATTTAAAACCGCCGATGCCGATGACGATGAACCAGAGCCGACAGGGGCAGATCAAACCCAAAAACACGATAAACGTAACGCCTCAGCAGATACCACCTCAGAGCAGGATGATATTGATGCGTTATTAGCCGATATTCAGGAATCTGAAACCCAGCCGGAAGATAGAGCAGAAAAGACCGACGCTGTTAATCAAAAGAATAATGAAAATAAGGAAGAAGATTACAAGGCAGACGATGAGGAAGAAGACATCGTTGATCTCGACGAGGTGGAAATACCCAAGAACCAATCCTCAGCCGATGTGGATGATTTCGACTTGGATGATAT
>DRZW01000188.1 GCA_011380105.1 Halothiobacillaceae bacterium | reverse complement strand
GTCATATCGCCTTCACGTACGGTATCTTCAAAACCGGCATAACCGTTTAGTGCAGATGCATATACAACCGGAAAATCGAGTTGATCATCTGTGCCGCCTAGTCGGTCGAATAAATCAAACACCTGATCAATCACCCAATCCGGACGCGAGCCGGGCTTGTCGATTTTATTGACGACAACAATCGGTTTTAAGCCATGCTCAAACGCCTTTTGGGTGACAAAACGTGTCTGTGGCATGGGGCCATCTACGGCATCAACCAGCAATAGTACTGAGTCCACCATAGACATCACCCGCTCGACCTCACCGCCAAAGTCGGCGTGGCCTGGTGTATCAACGATATTAATGCGGTATTCCTGACCGTCAGGAGACTGCCACTTAATTGCGGTATTTTTTGCCAGTATGGTAATGCCGCGCTCTTTTTCGATCTGGTTGGAATCCATCACCCGTTCGCCATGATCACTGCGCTCGTCGAGTGTGCCGGATTGCTGCAACAACTTATCGACCAACGTGGTCTTACCATGGTCCACATGAGCGATAATTGCCACATTGCGTAGATTGTCTACTTGGGTGGTATTTTTAGTATCAGACATTCAATTAACCGTTTGATGTGCGCTTTAACAAAAGCGTATCGCCGATATTTACGGCTGAACACAAATAAAAACTTGGAATCACGTGACTTGCAACTGCACAAAGTTAAGCAGCCTAGTAAATCCCCGAAAGGGGGAGATTGTACGGCAAGCATTGTTTATTAGCGAATTTATGGCGAAAAACCCCTATCAGTAATTCCAATTTCGTTACAGTTACCGCTAAGTCTTGCACATGGCCAACGGGTAAAATGCCATGCGCTTTTTCGTGATTTATTCGTGACTTTCCTTAACGCATTAAGTACTTTTCAAGTTATCATTATCTGATATCAATCATTTAGAACCAATTACTGTTTTAGCCAATCATCTAAACTTGCCTGCGCTTAAGTGCATGCCATTAACCTAACGATCACCTAGCCGCATCTGCATGAAAAAGTTAAACCTCAAACGCCTGATTCGCCGAGCCAACCTGCTGGTTTGGCAGTCCAAGCCTGAAAATAAAGCCCTGCGATTGTTCCAGCGCTTAATTCGAGCCTTACTCAATGTCGGTCAGACCGCAGCCCGCGGTGATTTACAGCTCAACGCCATGAGCCTGTCCTACACCACCCTGCTCTCATTAATTCCCTTGCTGGCCGTGACATTCTCAGTGCTCAAGGCCTTTGGTTCTTCAGCGGTTATCGAGCCATTTTTACTCGAAGTATTCGCGCCACTCGGTGCCTCAGCCGATGAGATAACCGCAATGATCCTAGAATTTGTTGAGAATATTAAGGTCGGGGTTTTGGGCGCTTTGGGTATTGCAATGCTGTTTTACACAGTAATTGCACTGATCCAGAAGATTGAGACGGTGTTCAACCGAACCTGGGGTGTTTATCGTCTGCGGCCATTGAGCATGCGCTTTGCCAACTATTTATCAGTATTGATGGTCGGGCCGGTTTTGGTGATTGCCGCGGGCAGCTTAACCGCTACCTTGCTGACCTCTAGCTTTGTTCAGGATATAACCGAGGTGTCGTTCATTGGCAGTATTTTTGCGCACCTGAGCCATGCTGTTCCCATTTTGTTATGGATTGGGACATTCACTTTTCTGTATATTTTTATACCCAATACCCGCGTTGAGCCTCAGGCCGCACTGGTGGGCGGGATTGTCGCAGGCATCTTGTGGAACTTAGTTGGTATTGTGTTTGGCATCCTGATGGCTGGAGCAACCAACTTTACCGCTATTTATTCCGCCTTCGCCTCGCTGATTTTGTTCATGATCTGGCTGCAAATCGCCTGGATGATTGTTCTAGCCGGTGCTGGCATCGCCTACGGCTGGCAATATGCAGATCAACTCGGGCCTAATCGAACCAAGGAGGTAAGCCCACTGGCGCAATCAGCGGCGGCAATGATTTTATTTGACAAGATTCGCCGTGATTTCACTGAGGGCAAACGTCCCGCGAATCATGAGCAATTAACCGATCATGTCTGGAAAACCAGTGGCTTGCGCTCTATCAACATAGACCCACTGCTCGACAAGCTGCTCCGCGCTGAATTAATTCGGATTACCGATGTAGACAATCAACCGGGCTTTGTGCCCGCACGGCCGACTGCATCAATTACCGCAGGTATGATCGAAAAGGCTGTGACCGGACGCCTGCCACCGCTGCCGCAAGAGGTCATTAACCAAAACCCGGATTTGCGCGCGTTTTACGCAGCCCGAGCCAATTTTGAGGAAAGATTATTCGACGAGAAACCCGCGTCTGATGAAAAGCAAGTGCCTGGTGGTTCTAGCGCGACTCAAACGCCCGTTGCGCGCTCTGCAGGCACTTCGGGGACATCAGGTTGCTGATCAATAGGCTTGCCGGCTAAAGCACGTAGGGCAAAGACCAAGATTGCAACAGTGCCCCAGCTTAGGCCGGCGACCACACCTGCATCTACAATCCCCTTCCAAGGCTGCGGCAGAAATCTAACCATTAACACCAGTGCGACGATACCTCCGGTGAGCGCGAAGGCCACAATCCGGCGTTTTTTTGTGGCGTGGATAAACCCCATGCAATAAAGCGGAGCAAGTAACACATGCCACCAAACCGGATTATTAGCCAGATAGGCCGCCCGCACAACAACCCGAGGAGAGAAATTCTGCTGAAAACCACGATACCCCTCGCTGTACAGCATGAATACCATCCAGCCAGTAAACACCAGCCAGTGCCCCCAATGCCATTGCATCGCCCAACTTTCCAGTGCGACCAAAGCCAATCGGTAGACAGCCCAAGAAAACAGCGCACACAAGCCTAAAACGCCCCAAACAGCACCAAAACGGCCTAGCAGTTTATCCATGGATGTTGTTCCCCAAATTATCACTATCGAACTATGGAATTGACCCCCGGCTTTCAGCCCGGCAATTTTTAACCAAGCAGTTTATCATGCTTAGCTAACCGGTTTACTCAACAATTATTGCGTTACGTTCAGGTTTTATTGATGAATCGTCACACCCGAAAGGAGATGTTTGCTCGGCTGGCCCGGCAACGCCCCAACCCGACCACCGAATTACACTATAACTCCGCCTTTGAGCTGCTAATTGCGGTTATTTTATCGGCACAGGCGACCGATGAATCGGTTAATAAGGCAACCGGGCCCCTGTTTCGCCAAGCCAATACGCCCAAAACCATACTGGCCATGGGTGAAGAGAAGCTCGCCGATGCGATCAAAACCATCGGCCTTTACCGCAACAAAGCCAGGAATGTGATTGCCACCTGCAAAAAGCTTATCGAAGAGCATGACAGCCAGGTGCCACAAACCCGTGCTGAACTTGAAGATCTACCTGGCGTTGGCCGTAAAACCGCCAATGTGGTGCTTAATACCATTTTTCGCCAACCGGTGATGGCCGTTGATACGCATATTTTTCGGGTTTCCAATCGCACCGGACTTGCCCCTGGCAAAACCGTGCGCGCGGTGGAAGACAAGTTGATGAAAAACATCCCGGCACGTTTTAAACTCAATGCACACCACTGGCTTATCCTTCATGGCCGCTATGTCTGCAAGGCGCGTAAACCGACCTGTGATGCCTGTATCATTTGCGACTTATGCGATTTTCGGGAAAAAACCGCCGAATGCAGCCCGGAGTTGATCGCCCAATATGCAACTGAAAATGAGAAGACTTAAACCATGTATAGCACCGACCGCCGGCAAATGCGCCAAACCTACTTAGATGCTTGGGAACGGGGCAAAAAAGCAGAACCACTTAATAGCATGCAGCAGATGCTGTTTGATGTCATTAAAGACCATCCGGAATACCACAATCTGCTCGACAATCCGGAACGCGCGCTGGAAGCCGACTTTCCACCGGAAGCCGGCGAAACTAACCCGTTTTTGCACATGAGTTTGCATGTATCCCTGCGCGAAATGATTCAGACCGACCGGCCTGCTGGGGTGCGCAGTCTCATCAACCAGATCAGACTCCGAGTGGGTGATGGGATGCGCGCCGAACACTTGTGCATGGATTGTCTGGCAGAGGCGATGTGGAAAGCGCAACGCAACAACCAACCGCCCGATGAGCAGGGCTTTTTGCGCTGTTTAAATAAAATTTTAAAAGGCAGGATACGTTAATTACCAACCGCAACTTGGGAAACTCGAAAACGGTAACGAGCTGGTTCGCATGCATGGCGCAAACCGGTTCGATCAAGGCAAATCGGCAGAAGTGAATGACGATAATAAAAGATGCCTTTTCAGACGCAGAGCAAGGCCGCGTTTGCCAAAAGCCGGGATGCTCTTCGTCCGTTTTCGACACCGCAATCAGACTGGCTAGTCGGTTTTTGCAGGTTCCCGGCCAACATTAGAGCTATTCCACCGTCACCGATTTAGCCAAATTGCGCGGCTGGTCCACATCCGTGCCTTTCATCACCGCGACATGGTAGGCCAGCAATTGCAGTGGAATATTAAAAATTATCGGGGCGCTTATGCGTCCAACATTGGAGGTTACCGGCAAAACGTGGATAAAATCTTCTGACCTCATTTGATTGCGTTCGTCAGCGAAAACAAACAACTCACCACCGCGGGCGCTCACTTCGGCAATGTTGGATTTTAATTTATCCAATAACTCATCCTGCGGGGCGATGGTGATCACCGGCATGTCCTCGTCAATCAGTGCCAGCGGGCCGTGTTTAAGCTCACCGGCCGGATAGGCTTCGGCATGGATATAGCTAATTTCTTTAAGCTTTAAGGCTCCTTCCATTGCAATGGGGTACATCGGCCCACGACCTAAAAACAACGCATGCTCCTTTTCCACCAGCAACTCGGCGAGTTCACGCACCCGTTCGCCATGTAATAACGCATCCTGCACTCGACCCGGCACCTTGGTCAGGCCATTGACAATTCGCTTTTGCTCCTCCTCCGTCAACCGTTTCTGCACCCGGCCAATAGCCAGTAGCAGCAATGCCAGCCCGACTAACTGAGTGGAAAATGCTTTGGTGGAGGCTACGGATATTTCTGGTCCAGCACGGGTAATCAGAACCAAATCGGCCATGCGCACTAGGGCGGATTCCGGTGCATTACAAATCGCCAAGATAGGCTGGCCGGGGTCGCGTGCTTTTAACATGCGCAGTGCAGCTAGCGTATCGGCAGTCTCGCCGGACTGGGATAGCGCCACCACCAAGGTATCCGAGCTGACCACCGGGTTGCGGTAGTGAAATTCGGAGGCAACCTCAACATCACAGGGCAGACGCAGGATGTCTTCCAGCCAGTAGCGGGCCACCATTCCGGCATGATAGCTGGTGCCACAGGCGATAATC
>DRZW01000185.1 GCA_011380105.1 Halothiobacillaceae bacterium | reverse complement strand
GCTGGTACCAATGATGCCGCCATATTGGAACGTGGCATTCAGCTGGCTATTTTTGGTCAGCGTTATGATCTGGCTGAACAAATGGCTGAAGCGTTATTTGAAATCGCCCCCCGTTCCTCGCGTGCAGCCGGAGCCCGCACTATTTCCGCATTGCAGCTAGATGATTTGGACAGCGCCCAGGCAGGCTTAAACCGTTGGTTAAGCGCTGATGATGCCAGTCCCGAACAGGTATTCTATGAGATCGGCGAATATCTACAAAGCAGTGTTGAGCCTGCCAAGGCTGTGCGTTTTACTAGACATATCGCCCAAAATTATCCCGACTCCTATCACGCACAGTTGACCTCCGCAAAACTGGCATTGAGTTTCGGTGTACCAGAGCTGGCATTAAAAGCAGCGCAGCAGGCGCGTGATATTAAGCCAGACCGTACCCTGCCCCATGATTTAATCGTGATGATCAGCAGCGAGAGTGGTGATGCACTCGGCACACTGGACGCATTGGAACAGGCACATCAACAATTTCCGGCTGAGTTGCGTTATATCAGTGGCTTAATTGAGGCCAGAATCTCAGTTGGAGAGAATGCTAAAGCAGTAGCTTTGCTGGAGAACACGCTCAATAACAGTATTGCCAACCCGCAAATGCTGCGCAATTTTGCTTTATTTGCCAATAAGTTGCAGCGAATGGACTTAGCTGAACGCGCTTTAAAAGCCCTAGCCGAGACTTCTGGTAATGCTGACGCTGCCCAATTGTTGCGGGGCCGGTTTGCCTTAGAGCGGAAAGATCTGCCTGCAGCCGAATTGGCTTTTAGTTCGGTCAGTCAGCACGCACAGGGTTATGTCAGTGCCCAGATACTGCTTGCCGGTGTTCGGGCTGATTTAGATCAACAAGAAAAGGCCATCGAAGGGCTGATTAATTTAGCAAAACTGCCATCATTGGATGAGAATGAGCACTATCGTGCACTTATAGCGTTAACAGGCTTTCTGCTCGAATTTGAACGCCGTGAACAGGCTTTGGAATGGTTAGATGTTGCTTTAGCGCAGTGGCCGGATGATAAGGATTTTTTAATGCGGCGGGCAATGGCCTATTTCTTTACCGATCGCAGTGATCGCGCTGTGGATGATCTTCGGCGGATTATCGAGCTTGATGAAGATCATGCCCCGGCTTTAAATGCGTTGGGATATACTTTGGCAAATGAAAACCGTGATCTTGATCAGGCCTACGATTACATCGCACGCGCATTGGTCATCGAACCTAATAACCCAGCCTATCTGGACAGCATGGGTTGGGTTAAATATCGTATGGGCGAGCTGGAATCTGCCTATGAGTTCTTATCTGACGCCTTTAAGTTAGAGCCCAATGCCGAGATCGGCGCGCATTTGGGCAAGGTGCTGTGGGATATGGGCGAGAATGAAGCGGCTCGTGCCATCTGGCGCCGCTCAATTGAACTTAATCGAGACGATCAGACCCTGCGTGATACAATTGATAAAAATGCTCCGGAGCTTTGGGATGAGCCCCCGGTGTCTGAAAATAGTGGTGTGGATACAGGCGACTACTAATGCCCATTGGCACACAACAAACAAGCACGAGTTTGAGCACAGGGGCTGGTAAAAAAGCCTGCACTCAGGGGACTGCCGGACTGCTGGCCGGACTATTGTTTTTAAGTGGTTGCAGCCACATCCCTGCCCCCAGCCTAGACCGCCCACCGCAGGAATATACCCCGGAACAGATGGCGCAATTTAAAGCCCATCAACAGGCGCTAGAGCAGCTAACCCACTGGGCTGTTGCTGCGCGCGGTGCGGTGCGTGATAGCACACAAGGCGGGTCTTTTGCCTTGCGTTGGGAGCAAAGTTTGGACTATTCCGAGGTTGATTTATCCGGTCCATTCGGTCAGGGACAGATGTATCTAGCCGGCACCCCGGAATATATGGCAATTGGATATAAGCTAAATCATATGCGAATCAGCACTACTCCTGAGCGCTGGATAGAAGAAAATACCGGTTGGCCTGTTCCTATCGCTGCGCTGCCCGTTTGGCTCATTGGCCAGGCCGACCCATCTGCTGAACGCGAGCAGATTCAGATCAATAATGCGGGATTGATTGTTCAACAGTATGCAGATGGCTGGCAGATTCGCTATGACCGTTACCAGACCCATAATGGCCTATCTTTACCCGGATTGATTGAGGTCAGCCGCGATGATCTTCGCCTACGCATTTTGATAGATAACTGGCAGATCCAGTGCTTAAAGCAACCTGCCTTGTAATGGCTAGGCACCTCGGAAAAACTGTTACACAACCCGATTGCTTCGTTGGGTGCTGCTCGATCCCTCGCCTAGCTCCATGCTATGTCTCTGTTGCTGCGCGCTGTGCGCCATGCACTCGAGCGCACACGACAGTTTATAAAGGTGCCTTTCTATCCCAATGAACATCGCTAATCAATGGCTATCTGCTGGCTCCAAGCTAAATCTGTGCCTGCATATTAATCATCGACGCGCCGATGGTTATCATGAATTACAAAGCCTGTTTCAGTTGTTGGATTATGGTGATCGAATCCGGCTTATCCCGCTTGATAAGACCGATGGTTGCATTGAAGTAGAATGGCAACCGGGCGAGCAGACAGATTTTCAAATACCACCGCTAAAATCGGATCTGGTTTACAAGGCAGCCTGTGCCCTGCAATCCCAAAGTAGCCAACCGTTGGCGGGCGTGCGAATTGAGCTGGAAAAAAACGCGCCCATCGGTGGAGGCATGGGTGGTGGTTCTGCGGTCGCAGCAAGTGTATTGCGTGCATTAAATCAATATTGGTCGCTGGATTTACCCTTAGCAAAGCTCAAAGAACTGGGATTATCACTGGGTGCGGATGTGCCCTTTTTTATTGAGGGCCGTTCAGCCATGGTTGAAGGGGTGGGTGAGATTATCCAGCCCTGCCCGTTGCCTGAGCGTTATTATCTTGTGGTCGTGCCCAACCAATCGGTTGCCACTGCCGCGCTGTTTTCAGCACCTGAGCTGTCTCGCAATACCCGTAAAATGCCAAATGCGTCCTTAATTAACGATTGGCAGCAATTGGGTTGGAATGACTTCCAGCCGGTGGTTTTTCAGCGTTATCCCATCCTCGCTGAGATTGCCTCTCGGCTTGAGGAGGAAAGTGGTTTTGCCCGACTTACCGGCACCGGTGGTTGTCTATTTAGCCCAGCACCTAGCAAAGCGCAGGCCGAAAAATGGGGGGAAAAACTGCTTAAAGAAGCCTACGGCGTGGAGCGCTGTTTGGTGGCCAGAGGGGTTGGCGCAATCATTGCGTTTGGCAGATAAAAAGGAAGTTTTTATCTGCTTGATTAAAAAGCAAAAGCAAATTGATCTTCGATTATCTTAAAAAAATTTGCAAAAACCCCTTGGCAAACCCCGAATCAATAGTTATAGTACTGCCCACATTTCGATTGGGCCGTAGCCAAGCTGGTTAAGGCACCGGATTTTGATTCCGGCATTCGAAGGTTCGAATCCTTCCGGCCCAGCCACATTATCGGCAGGATGATGTCTTTGTCACGATCCTTGATGGTTTTTTCAGGCAATGCCAATCGGCCACTGGCTGAGCGTGTTGCTGAAAGCCTCGATAGCGAATTAGGTCAAGCATCGGTCTCCCATTTCTCCGACGGTGAATCCGCCGTTGAGATTCTGGAAAATGTTCGTGGGCGTGACATTTTCGTCATTCAGCCAACCTCCGATCCGACTAACGATCACATCATGGAATTGATGCTGATGACCGACGCACTTCGTCGCGCCTCAGCCTATCGGATCACAGCCGTGGTGCCCTACTTCGGTTATTCTCGTCAAGATCGCCGTGTGCGATCCGCCCGCGTTCCCATTAGCGCAAAAGTTGTCGCCAATATGCTGCAAAGCGGTGGAGTGGATCGCATCTTGACGGTTGATTTACACGCTGATCAAATTCAGGGATTTTTTGATATCCCGGTTGATAACGTCTACGCCTCCCCTATTCTGCTTGGGGACATCTGGCGGCAAAAATACGATGATCTGATTGTGGTTTCCCCCGATGTTGGCGGTGTGGTCCGTGCACGTGCCGTTGCCAAACGTCTGGATGATGCCGACCTCGCAATCATCGATAAGCGCCGGCCACGTGCTAATGAATCTCAGGTGATGCATATCATCGGTGAGGTTAAGGGTAAAACCTGTGTTTTGGTCGATGACATGGTCGACACTGCCGGTACCCTATGCAAAGCCGCGAATGCGCTAAAAAAACACGGTGCCCGCAAAGTGGTGGCTTATGCCACCCACCCGATTCTTTCCGGCGCAGCAATCGATAATATTAACGCCTCCTCCCTAGACGAATTAGTTGTTACCGATACCGTGCCATTAAAGCAAGCGGCGATTGATTGTGACCGGATTCGCGTTTTATCGGTCGCCGGAATGCTCGCTGAAACCATTCGTCGGGTGCATACTGATGAGTCGGTAAGCTCACTGTATAGTGATTAACACACCCGTTGGCCTCACACTAAAGCAAACCCGGCTTAAAGCCGGTTTTTTTGTTTGCCGCGTCGCTGGGCAAACAAAAACCCGTGGAGAGTGAGTCCACGGGTTTCAAAATGGCTAAATCCAGCCAAGGCTTTGGCTGGCTTAGCGGCCTAGCCTTTTTGCAATTCGCAAACGCAAGGCATTGAGCTTAATAAAGCCTTCAGCATCACGTTGATCATAAGCCCCATCATCGTCTTCGAAGGTGGCGATGGCTGGATCAAACAAGCTTTTTTCAGACTGGCGACCTGCCACGATAACATTGCCCTTATAAAGACGCAGACGAACATTACCGCATACATTTTTCTGTGTCGCATCAATTGCTTGCTGCAACATTTCGCGCTCAGGTGAAAACCAGTAACCGTTATACACCAGTTCGGCATACCTAGGCATCAGCTCATCTTTCAGATGTGCTTCACCGCGGTCTAGAGTAATGGATTCTAGTGCGCGACGCGCTTTGAGCAAAATTGTGCCGCCTGGGGTCTCATAGCATCCGCGAGATTTCATGCCCACATAGCGGTTTTCGACCATATCGAGCCGGCCAATGCCGTTCGCGCCACCGAGCTCATTGAGCTTGGCTAATAGCGTGGCCGGACTTAAGTGCTCACCGTTAATGCTGATCGGGTCACCATTCTCAAAACCAATGGTGATTTCGGTGGATTGATCAGGCGCCCTCTCCGGGGAAACCGACCAGCGCCACATATCTTCTTCTGGTTCACACCAGGGGTCTTCCAGCACGCCGCCTTCATAAGAGATGTGCAGTAGATTAGCATCCATGGAATACGGTGATTTTTTACCCGCTGCAGAAAAATCGACCGGAATATTGCGGGTTTTCGCGTAATTCATTAGCTT
>DRZW01000164.1 GCA_011380105.1 Halothiobacillaceae bacterium | reverse complement strand
TTACATGTTTTTGTAGCTGCTCGTCATCATCTAAAAACCCGACTACTTTGATCCCAGGCATGGCTTGCATAGCTGTTAGCAGCTGCTGTCCGGAAGATCCAGCGCCAAATATAACGATGTGGCGATTTTTTTTATCAACTGGGTTGCTATTAAGCAACCAGCGAGCAGTTAGTCGAGAGCCGGTTATGTAAAGTAATGCGAGCAGCCAAGAAATTATTATTGCTGACCGGGGGAAACTTAAGTCAAAAAAGAAAATCAGCGCAGACCATGCTAAAAAAAGGGAAGAAACAGATATAAACACGGTTAACGCAAAGCGGTGACCTAAGCATCTTATAACCGATCGGTACAGGCCATGCTTTAAGAATATGGGTATGGCCATAAAAGGCAGTAATATGACTGCAAGCCAGTAGTCATCAAGTAAAAAAGTTATCTCCCCTAGGCGAATCCATACGGATAACACGGCTATGGCGGGCAGTGCTATGAAATCGGTTGTTGTTGCCAAAATGGTTTTTTGAAGGCGTGATAAGTTTAGTAGCTTTCTGACAATCTGAGTGGTTGTCGTTGCTAATGGATTGTCTGTTTTTTTCACTTTTTTTCTAGTCGAGATATTTATTTGCCAACACGCTATAGAAATAGCGGCGAACCCATATCAAATAATCTTAAAAAACTTCATGAAATATAGTCATAGATAATGAATTTAGGTCTAGGAGAATGCGTTTAGTCAAAGTTTTTGGCATATTTGCGGTGCCGGATTTTGAGTTTGCTTTTATGATTATCCTGTTATGAATAGTTGAGTGCCTTAAAGCCTGCGCAACCCGATTGCTGTTTTAGGCGGTGATTACTCTCTCGCCTAAGGCTGTGTTGTCAATCTGTAGCTGAGCGCAGTCAGCCTTGCGCTCGGTCTGCTCACGACAGTTTTTCAATGTGCCCAGATGTTTGATGTGTTTTTGAGTTGGGTTTCGGTTTTGAAGGCTGTTAAAAGGTGAACCTTGATTTCACCATTAATCAGAAAAGCATCGCTCGCGATATTGTAGCAGTTCAACCGTATCTGCACGATAAGTTTTATGGCATGACAACGCCCTGGGGCAATTGAAAATTATTGTTTCGCCTGCCCTCGCTCAAATGACCACTTCCTGAGATTTGTTAGCTGCGCTGATAGAACCTGGCTGCGCAGAAACAACTGACCGGTTCGCTGAGGAACGCCGCCTTAAGATGCTCGACTTGAAGTTCTTGATCGGGCTGCTACCCGGCTTTTCCATCTTTAGCAATTAAGTTGGATGAGATGAGACGGTGGCACGAATTTTGTCGGTCAAGCGTCTGGCAACCTCGAAAACTGTAGCGTGCAAGTTCAAGTCCAGTTACCCGTGAGCAGTGCGAGATGTCAAGAAGACAGTAGGGGTGTATGCCGACGGTAGTCTGATCTCACAAAGCATGCACCGATTCGGTTCGGGCAAAAAAATAGTGGAGCTCGACACAATAACCGGGAGGCCTTATCGGACGCTGGCAAAGCCTGTGCTTTAAAAAGAAGCCTGTATGCTCCGAAACCGAACGCGACCCTGCAATCGGACTGCGCAGCAGGTTTTGAGTTTCCCCAATGTCTTCAGCGATCTAAAGTAAAACGGGACAATGCCACCGGGAAACTAGCGGTTTGACAGAAAAATTTGAGTAAAATTGGTTACCGCCTCCATGGCGCGGCAAGATTCTCTGAAAACCTCATATCCATCGAGCTGCTCGGTGTTTGTTGGTGATCTTATTCAAAACAAAAAGAGACTTGCTCCTCCACAAATATCACGTTAAAGTTAAATTGGTATTAACCAAAAGGAGAACGAATTATGGATATCAAAAAATTAAGTCGTGGTTTGTTGTTTGGTGCGGTGTTGGCGCTGGCATCTGGAACACCGGGAATCTATGCGACTGATAAAGGGATGCAGTTGAACATTAACGAGGCCAGTGCGGCTGAGTTAACCCAATTAAACGGAATTGGCGAGACATACGCTGAGCGCATTGTTGCTTATCGTGAGGAAAATGGTCGCTTTGAGAACATCGATGAAATCATGGAGGTGCGGGGTATCGGCCCGGCGACTTTCGAGAAGATCCGGGGTGATATCGTCACCGAATAAAGCTTGCAATTACTTAGCCAAATAAATGCCCGAGGTCCGAGATGACGTCGGGCTTTTTGGTGTCTGACTCCCGGCGATCAGGCCAGGAGCTTAACCGGACTTATTCGTGGTGATAATCCCAAATGCGTTGAACTTCCTCTTTCGAGCCTAAAATAACTGGCACGCGTTGGTGCAGTTTCTGCGGCTGCACGCTAATAATACGTTCAGGGCCGGTAATGGACATGCCGCCGGCTTGTTCAACGATCATCGACATCGGGTTAGCTTCATACATCAACCGCAACTTGCCGCCACGTTCGCGAATTTTGGAGTCGATTGGGTACATAAATACCCCGCCACGGGTGAGGATGCGATGCACTTCTGCCACCATGGAGGCAACCCAGCGCATGTTGAAATCACGACCGCGCGGGCCTTCTTTACCGGCTAAGCACTCGTCGATGTAACGGGTTACCGGTGCATCCCAGAACCGCTTGTTTGACATATTAATAGCAAATTCGCTGGTCTGCTCGGGGATGGTGATGTTCGGATGGGTCAGTTTGAATTCACCGGTAGCACGATCGAGGGTAAAGCCATCGACGCCGTCTCCAATGGTGAGCACCAGAATAGTAGAGGGCCCGTAGGTAACGTAACCGGCGGCAACTTGTTCGGTACCTGGTTTAAGGAAATCTTGCTCATCCGGATTTTGTTTGCCTTCAGGGGCTTTAAGTACAGAGAAAATAGTACCAACGGTGACGTTGACATCAATGTTGGATGAGCCATCGAGTGGGTCATAGGTGCACAGATAACCACCGCGCTTCATATTCGGGGGAAGGTTATAAACCTCGTCCATTTCTTCTGAAGCCAAGGCCGCAACATGGCCGCCTTCGGCGAGAATGTTGGTAAATTCGTCGTTGGAGATGATGTCGAGCTTTTTCTGGGTCTCGCCTTGGACGTTCTCCGATTCGGCTGAGCCGAGCAGACCGATTAGGTTGCCTTTGTTAACCTGATCAGAAATCAGCTTACAGGCGGCGGCGATGTCGTTCATCAGGCCAACAAAATCGGCATCAACCCGACCCGAACGCTGCTGCTCAGCGAGGTACTGCGAAAGACGCTTAGCTTCAGACATGTTTGGTTTTCCTCTGGTTTTAAAAGTTATTAAAGCCTAACTTTCGCGTATAGTACCGTATCCTGAGGCTCAACCGAAGCCTGGTGTTGGTAGAATCCCTAAACTGCGCTCAAGATTTCTTGAACCGCGACCGATAACTTTTTTGCATACGGGGATCCTGCTTGTCACGGAACACACCGTGTGAGTGGGTGTGGGCAACACCAAAAATATAAAAAGTCAAGCGCTGGATAAACACTTGTGGCTGAAGAGGAAAACATCACCGTTGAGCAACCCGCTGCCATCGAGCAGATTCTGGCGCGACATTTCACCGCCGGAGGCATGGTGTTATTGATTCCGGTGAATGATGAAGATCACTTTGTGCATAGCAATATGATGGGGCTTAATCCGGCGCGGCGCACCTTTGTGGTGAGCTTGCCTAATCAGGCCATGCTTGCTCGCCTGCAGCGTGCGCCACGCATTCGCGTGCAGGCGTTGATGGATCATTTGTTGAGCTGGTTTTACGTTGATGAATTTAGCGTCCGCAAGCGCGGCAGTACCCGAGTATTAGAGCTATCGGTTCCTAAATCGATGACGCGAGCCCAGCGCCGCTCCTCGCTGCGAGTGGATTTACCACCAATGTTGCCGGGTACCATTGTGTTTGCTATTCCCGGATCACGGGAGGTCATAGCAGCACGGATAATCGATTTATCCGCAACAGGTTGTGCGCTGGCGGTTGAATTACATGAAGACCCCATGCTAGATATGGGCAGCGTGGTAAAAGCGGGGCGCTTGCGAATCGGTGATGATATTGATTTAAAACTGCGGTTTTACGTGCGCAACCGCCGCCAGACTAAAGACGGCAAGGTGGTTTATGGGGTGGAATTCGATTCGCTATCGGATCGTGACGATCGCCGGATTTTCAATTTGGTTTATAAAATCCAACGGCGTTTGGCCATGTTGTAAATGATGTACCCAATACAACCCAGGAGATCTTAAGTGGGGCGGGAAAAGGTAATTGAGGTTCAGCGCAATAAAACGATTGAGCGCATCATTGAGCGGCACAGTAAAAGCTTAGGTCAGGTGAAGCTAATTCCCGTGGGCGATGAAGAATTTTCTGATCAGGTGACCATGGTGGGTGCGGATAGCGCTAATGGCGTGTTATTGGTGGAAAACCCCAGCCCGGTTTCCCGACGGCATTTAGCTGTCGCCGAAAAGGTGAAAATTGAAGGGGTGGTGGATGGACTGTTGACCTGGTTTTATGCCACCAAGTACGCCGAGTATCAGGAAAAAGGGGAGACATACCTGAAGTTTCCCTACCCGCAAACCATATATCGTTTACAGCGACGTGCCGCTTTTAGGGTGGCTATGCCCTCGACTCAACCGGCTTGGGCGATTTTCGTAACGCCAACCGCTGAAAAACAGATGAAAAAAGCGCGTATTGCGGATATTTCAGCTACAGGCTGCGCCATTGCCTTTCGGCGGGGTAAAGATCCTAACCTGCCAATTGGCGTCGCCATCGACAAACTAGTAGTCGATATTACAGGCGAGCTGAAGTTTACGACCGATGCATTTATTCGTAACCGGCGCGCCGGGGAAAAGGGTGAGGCGTTGTATGGGCTGGAGTTTATTGATTTGCCCGTACAAGACGAGCAGAAGCTCACAAAACTAATCATGAAGTTCCAGCGGGGTTGGTTACGCTTTTTCTCGCGTGATTAGTGTACCTAATCCGAATAACCTAGATTAAGCGATTGTAAATATGCTCATCTAGATTAGTTAGTTCTTCATATTTTTTTCCAGCACACGCATCAGTCGGCCTTCGTTAATCAACCCGACGGATACGAATAAAAGCAACAGCAATGCCAGTGCACCCACCACCAACAGCAACATCGGTGCGGTTACCGCCAGTAATGCTTGGGTGGTGCTGTCCAGTCCGCCGGTCTGCATTAGTGAGACGACGTGTAGCGGATTGACTAAAACAGGCTGTTTAATGAATGCCCAGATATAAAACGCGGCCATCATCCCCGCTAGGGTCAATGCAATAAAGGGCCAAATCTGGATTAGCCTTTGGCGACGCTTAATGACTTTTTTCATCTCATCTTGCATTTGCATGCGCTAACCTCCGGTTACCGGTGGAATAAGGCCAACTTTTCACCGTCTTTAATCGGTGAATCATGGCAACATAAT
>DRZW01000161.1 GCA_011380105.1 Halothiobacillaceae bacterium | reverse complement strand
GTAAAGATCTTGCGGCGCTCGTTGCCGGGTAGGCCTTCTGCTTCGAGGAACTCGCGAAACTTCTCCATGAAGTCGGCTTCGATGCCAAACACGTTAAGGGTTTCCAATTCCTCGATGAAGTTCGGCCGGAGCGGAGCATGGGAATGGCCGCTGCGCTTGAGGCTCCACTCATAACCCTTCAAACGGACACCGCGACCGAAGAGTTGAATAATCTGCGAGCCTTCCGAGCGTCCGACATGCATCAGGCCCATGGTGCTGACGCGCCAGCAGTCCCAGCCTTCGACAAATTTTTTCGAGCCAATAAGCAGATTGATCGGTGACGTAGAATCTTTCACGGAGGCGAACATTGCCTCGGTAAAATCGCTGTCTTCCACGGTCAGTCGTGTGCCGTTCTGCGCCACCACTTCGGCTACGTGATCGCACAGGCTTTTGGCATCACCGACGTTGATCAAACCGAAGGGCGTCTCGCTCGTACCCACACGTAAAACCACTTCGCCGGATTCGCCCTTTATACGATCCAGTGACAAATGCCCGCCTGCGGCATGGTTGAACAACCTGGCGAGAATATCCCGGTAGAGGGCGGAGGCGTCCTCGCCGCGATTCATGGCCCGGACCAGATAGGTAAAGGCCCCTTCAAAGATGTCGTTCCCATCCTTATCCAGCAGACCGGTATCCTGGCCTTTGCCGGTGAGGATCTGGCGTATGCGCTGCTCGGCGGCTTGGCTGTTGTCGAGGAAGTCGGCGATAAACTGGATGATGAGCGCCACGTCTGAGGCCACGATCTGTTCATCCTTGCTCATCTTTCCGGATGAAACCGTGCTACCGACAAAAACCCACAGCGGCTTTTCCAGATTGAACGGCTTGAAATCTTCCGCCTTTTCCTCGTAAATCCGTAGCTGCTGATAGAACTTCAACAGACAGGCTGTCATATATATCGACTGCGTCTCTGTGAATGATTTTGGCAGGTTTAGGATCTGATAATCCTTGCCAAAACCATCCTCATAGAACCACCGGTAGGAGTAATCAAAAATGACCGCCTTGGCGTAGCTGTTTTCAAATTCGGCATTGCCTGAAGCCTGAACGGCCTGCTCAAAGGTGGCCGAATACTCGAAGGCGAATCCCTTAGCGCAAAGCGCTGATCGCCGAGTAAACCAGACGCCTTCCTCTTTGCCGCTCATGCCACGATGACCTTCGTCGACTAGAAGAAGGTTCTGATCTCCCAGGCTTCGCGTGGCGATAGTGTTAGGCCCTTCCTGGTCGGCCAGTTTGGTAATCTCCAGCACATCCACGCGCGCAAGGCCCTGAGCCGAGCCAAGCAGGTCACCACGGGATTGCAGGTAGCTGCCGGCAGAAATATCGCTCTCCCGAAACTCGGTGATGTGCTGCTCCGAGAGACGCTCGTTGGGCGTCAGCAGAATAACCCGAGAGAGTTCTTTATCCTTCCCATGCATTGCAGCATAGTGCCGGTATTGCAGCAGGTTGACGTGCATCAGCAGCGTCTTGCCGCTACCGGTGGCATTCTGCATGCAGAGCTTATTTAGGTCATCATCGTTGTAAGGCGGCACATCGGCATAATCCGCCCAATGGCTGTTGAAGCGCTCCACAAAAGCATTGAGATCATTCAGCAATCCCTCACGATTGCCAAAAAATCGGTCCAGGTAAATCTCGACGAACAGCAAGTTGAGCCACTGGTAATATTTCCACACCACTGGCCGGTGGCGCTTTTCGTTGATTGCCTGGGTATGGCGAACGATGTTTTGCTCGTAGGTCAAGAGCATATCCCGGCTAATATCGGCGCGGCTGAAGAGCGGGCTATTGCCGAGATGGTGGTAGAAGAAATGCAGATTATCTTTATCCAACCCTTCCAGGCGCGGATCACGGATGGGTTCGGCCAACTTATGAAAGGGGCGAACCACTTTGCCATTTACTTTGTGTTCGGTGAGCGGATCGATTCCGAACAAGCTCAGCAGCCACTGATTGAGGAGCAGCTTGTTGCGGAACTTATGCGGTTTGGGGCCGCGTGAACGTTTCTTTGCCATCACACCGCCTCCTTACGCGTTTTCGCCATTCCACATGCGCTTCATGAACTCTTCTTCGATGAGGCGAACCTTCCAGTTTTCGTCGTCCCGCTTCAGATTGGGCAGATTGTTGCTGCCGTTGACGTAGATGGTGTCGAACTCGAAATCGCGGGTGCTGATGCGGTTCTTCTGGAACCATTCATCCAGCATCAGGTTATCTTGTTCGATGTCGCCGGTGAGCTTGCGCCAGACCACCAGGACCTTTTCTCGTTGGCCATTGTTAGGATTGGCCGGGTCGGCGGGCACCCAACCCTCGACTTTGCGGAACCACCAGGAACAATTGACAGTGGACAATGAACAATGATCAATTTGTTTGATCTTTCCATCAAGGACGAGTTTGGTTTTCTGGTCTTTCGGGACTTCGGGGTCTTCAACACGTTTGAACTTCGCGGTGAATTCTTGCGGGGCGGCGTAATGAACTACGCGCAAGCCAATCAGATAGTTGAAGGTCTCTATCAGGTCGACCGCACGGGTAACGTATTCGTTCGTCCCCGGCTTCTTGACCTCCAGAGTGTAGGCGGTTGGATCGGCAAAGGCGTCGATATTGAGCAACGACTGACTGCCTCGGGTCTCCACATCCAACAGGTAGCGGAGCATGTAGTCTTCTTTGAGTGAAGGATTCTTGAGCAGTGGGCTTTTGCCGGGCTTGTCATCGAAGCGCAGGTTGTTGAGCGTATCCTCATAGGATTCCAGACGGATATATTTAAAGCAGTGGGAAATGCCGGTATGGCGCGCCGTTGGCTTGCCGTTTTTCCAGGCGTCGGAATAGATGCTTTTCTGTAAACGTGGCTTCGTTACGCTGTCAAAGTAATACCCCATCTCAACAAGAACGTACTTCCTGTTTCCACCATCTGCTCTATTAAGATCGATAATGGCTTGCCCTGTCGTTGCAGAGCCTGCAAAGAAGTCCAAGACAACGGCATCTTCGTATTTCCAAGTCATGGCTTCGATTGAATCGACGACAGTATGAATCGATTTTGGATATGAAAATGCTTCTCTGTGTCCCATCATATTTGCGACTAAGGCGGTTCCATGGGGGCCAGCATTATATCGACTGTGAGTCCAGTTACTCATTAATTTGTGACGCTTGTCAGCCGTGTCTACGGCAAGCTTAATAGTTCCTCCATCTGTGATTACGATTTCACCTTTTTTCAGGCCAATTACAGCAGAGTCATAGGCCCTGCACCAAACCTTCTCCTCGCCAGAAGGACTTATAGGATAACGTCGTACAAAGCCTTCGCTCGTATTATCCGTGGGATACTTTTCTCTTGGTCCAGGCGGTGGCTCTAAACCTACAATGGTATTTGTCTTGGGATCAATTAGGATCGCATAGAAACTATTTGGTCGGCCTTGTCTTGATTTGTTGTTGCCCGGTCCACTCAACATAAAACTGCGATATTCAGTTTCACCAGATTTTGCTTTTCCCCTTAAGGTGTCTTCTCCAGAGGGAACCATCATCAGCATATACTCATGCGTTCTTGAGATATTGTTACTCATTCCACCTTGCGGGTGATGGTTCACAACAACCATATATCGGTCATAGCCTGGGAAAATTTGGTCTACAGTTTCACACAAGCGCGGCATCTCAAAATCATCGATTGCGATGGAATAACATGCATGCTTTCGTAACAACTTTTGAGACAACAGCAACCTATCCTGCATCAATGAAAGCCAAGAGGAATCCTTGTATTCGTTTTTGTAAATTATCTCGGTAGGACCAGTGTTATACGGCGGATCGATATAAACTGCGTGTATTTGGTCTTTAAAGTTTTCCTGCAACAGGTTTAACGCCTGAAAGTTTTCCGAGTGAATCAACAGGCCATCGCACTGCTCATCGAAGTTCTCAATCGATGCCACCAGCCGTGCTTTGAAATTGTCATCGAAAAAGCGGGTATCCAGCACCAGCTTGTTGTTGGCCTTGAGGAATTCGACCGTCAAAGGCCGCGTGAACCCCGGATTGTGCAAATCGGCCTGGATCTCATCGATGGCAAACAGCTTGATCCACTCTTCACGCTGCGCATCACAGGCTGCCACTTCTGCGTAGAGTTCCTCGGGAACCCGGTCGAGGGTGATGCAGTAGTTGGTCTCCACCACAAACTTTTTCTTAAGCCAGAGTTTTTTCTGAAAATCCTCAAGCTGAGCCAGAAAGTCGATCAATTTGCCCGCAATCTTGCGCAGCACCTTAATCTTGGCCAGATAGCTTTCAACGGCGGGGGCTTCAGCGTTTTCTATGTCATCGAGGCGCATGACCTCGTTCTTGATGTAGAAATCCAACTCCCGACGCAGAAAGCCACCCAGGTCTTTATGGATGAAATAGTCCATTGTGTTGCGAGCGGTGTACTGGTTTATATACTTGGCCAGCAGGGGACGGTTTTTGTCCTTTTCTGTTGGGGCGGGCACCTTGAACAGCCGCAAGTATTCATCCGCAGATTTACGCAGATTCTCACAGATTTCTTTTCTGCTTTTTTCATCTACGTCCATCTGAGCAATCTGCGGATCATATTCTTCAAGTGCTTTGAGAATGGTCTCCACCGCCTCAGCGTTACGTTTGTCCCGCCAGCTTCCTTCCTGACCAGTTTTCTCCGGGTCTGGCCGGTATTCAAAATTGACGACCAGCTCGCCAGTTTCGGTCAGGGTGACGGGATTTTCCGCATGTATGATGAAGAAGCGCTTATTAGCCTCGGAGGCCTTGACGTTGCCGTGCTCGCCTTCGGTGGCCTCGATGACGCGGAAATGGACTTTGAGCGGGGAATCGTCCTCTGCATCGATCGGAATATCGATCTGGTTCTGCTGCGGCTGGGAGCGGATTTCTTTCGCCTTGCGCAAATCGAAAGTGAAATTAGAAAAATACTCGGCGCTTTTGATGTAATATTGATCGGCGGTGGCCCAGTGTAGTTTCACTTCCTCGCCATTGTAGGGAATGGCAAAAGGGGCGGCCTTTCCGGGTGTTTCCCGTGTGTAATAGCGGCGGGAGATAAAGTCGCCGTCGTCGTAGTAACGTTCAAAGAAGCGGTACAGGTGGTCATAAACATCGGCCTCGGCGCTGGCCGTATCCTTGACCGCGTCAAGCGCGGCTTTGGCCTTTTTGACCGGCTCGGTCTCTTCTGGATTGGGAACACCGAAACCCTTGGCCGTCTCAATGGCCTTCTCATAGGCAGCTTGCAGCTCGGCCTTTCGGGCTTCGTCCACATCGCCGAAGGCATCCGCCACGATTTTCAGCAGGTCGGTGCTGATGAAGTCCTGAACTTCCTGTGCCTTGGCGTGCATAATGCGGTAAAAGCCGAAATCGAGGTCCGGCTGGTCGAGCTGGAACAGCTCGGAAAGCTTCTTCAAAAGGCGGCTGCGAAGTTGTTCGGCAGATGGCATAGTTC
>DRZW01000111.1 GCA_011380105.1 Halothiobacillaceae bacterium | reverse complement strand
GCCTCAATGGGCAAAACGGGCTTAACCCATGTACATCCCGCCGTTGACGTGGATGGTTTGCCCATTGATGTATGCGGCCTGATCGGAGGCCAAAAACCGTACTACGGCTGCGATTTCTTCAGGCTGACCAAGACGATTAGCGGGAATATTACCCAACAAAGCCTCTTTTTGCGCATCGGCTAGCGCATCGGTCATATCAGTCTGGATAAACCCTGGAGCAACAACATTCACCGTCACCCCGCGCGATCCGATTTCACGCGCTAGCGAACGCGAAAACCCTTCGATACCCGCTTTTGCTGCAGCATAGTTAGTCTGCCCAGCATTACCCATTGCACCTACTACCGAGGCAATCGAGATAATCCGACCATAACGGGCTTTAGCCATGCCGCGCAACACCTTTTGGGTTAAACGAAATACCGAAGTTAAATTGGTATCGAGTACATCATTCCAATCATCGGCTTTCATCCGCATCAGTAAGCTATCACGGGTGATACCGGCATTGTTGACCAAAATCTCAATCGGCCCGAAGCGCTCGTTGATAGTCTTGATAGTAGCATCCACCTGCTCGCTATCAGTAACATTCAGCACCAAACCAGCACCGCCACTTACAGCCAAGCGCTCATTGATCGCATCAGCACCCTTTTCTGAGGTGGCCGTACCGATGACCACAGCGCCTGCAGCGGACAGTTCAGCAGCAATGGCCGCGCCAATACCACGTGAAGCCCCGGTGACCAGGGCGACTTTGCCTTCTATCGCGGCGAATTGGTTGTTCTGATCAGTCATGAAAACCTGTCAATTTATTGTTCAGCTAAAACCGTTGCCAACGAGGGCTCATCAAAAACCGCTTTAGCGGGCATTTTGCGATCAATGCGCCGCACCAAACCGGTCAGCACCTTACCCGGTCCAAATTCAAGTTGCGCGGTGGCACCCAACACTACTGCGGTGCGGACACAGCCCACCCAGCGCACCGGGCGATAGAGCTGCTCGACGAGCATATCGACGATATCATTCGGATCAGGATGAGCCTGCGCATCCACGTTGTGTATTACGGGGATAGCGGGCTTACGGATATTACAGGCCTCGATTTCCGTGCGCAGAGCAACAGCCGCCGGTTTCATTAACGATGAATGCGAGGGCACGCTTACCGGCAGGATTAGAGCACGCTTAGCGCCTTGCTCTTTTGCCAGATCACAAGCACGATCCACTGCCGCACGCTCACCTGCGACAACCACTTGACCGGGAGCATTGAAATTAACCGGCTCACAGACCGCGCCGTTGGCTGCCTGTTCACAAACCTGACATACCGCATCATCATCCAGACCCAATATCGCAGCCATGCCACCCTCGCCTTCAGGCACCGCTTGCTGCATTAACGTACCCCGACGCGCCACCAGTCGGATGGCATCGGCAAAATCTAGCGCATCCGCAGCCACCAGTGCCGCATACTCACCCAAGCTGTGGCCTGCAAGTGCCACAGGCGCAGCACCACCTTGATCCTGATAAATACGATATGCGGCTATATCTGCCGCCAGCATAGCAGGTTGGGTGACGTGGGTCTGATCCAGCTTGTGTTTATCACCCTCGCTAACCAGCGCCCAGAGATCATAACCGAGCACATCAGAGGCTTGCTCGAACACCGCTTGTGCCTGTGGCTCATGCGCCCCCCAATTGCTGACCATACCAATCGACTGCGACCCCTGCCCAGGAAAGACCGCTACTGTCATATCCAGTACCTTTAACTATATTTATCCGCTTAACCCATGCCAAATGGCGATAGGCTGTGGCTTTTGCCACCAGAGTATGCGTTAACCTCGCATTGTTTGGCTGGGAGTTTATCACGAATTAAAACCGTGTTTGCCACAGGGCTGGCTAACGGCTGCTCAGAGCATGGGCAAAAGAACAGAGCCAAGAACAACCGCAGCAAGCAAGTTCGAGTACTGGCCCGCCCACATCGAGCGATGATGTATATCAAAAATATAGGAAGATGCAAGCCATCTTTAGTCGTCCCTGAACATTTCTCTTGAAATCGGCAACCTATCAGCTAGCTGGCCGAAACGAGAGGCGGCTTTGGGCGGTTGACCGGCCCAGCAAGGGCTCGATCAGCCCTAATAGCTGCGATATCCGCACCAAGCTGCCCCGGGTGGTATGCCGGGTCGTCAGCGGGTGCTTGCTGGATTCTGGCCCTGGGAAGTCATCGGTTTTTGCGAGGAAATAGCCCTCATGATCGTAGTTTCTTGCAATCCATCAAGGCCAAATCCACTATATTACTGAAACAATTCAGTGGGTTGCTAATTTTTCAGGGCCGTCGATTTAGGCGCAGGCGTGATCGCATTGCTTGTCTGAGCATTGGTTTTTCTTGTGGCTGAAATTCCGCAGCCGAAATCCGGGCGATAAAATCGACCAGCCTGGCAACAATGAGCAACATCCCACAAATTCTAAACCCACTGAATTAGATCAAAACCGCCTCGCCGGGGTTTAATCCGCCGTTTTGCTAAGAGCCGGCAGGCACAAACAATGCAGCATTTAGTATATCCCGCTAAGCGACCACACCCCTGCCAGCAGCCAAGGCACTAGCAGCAAAGCCATCCTGAGTGCGGGCGTGGCGGCTGGTATATTTAACAAAAAAGCCAGCACGCCAATAATCACTAGCAGCAACGGCCAATCCTGAATGGATGCCGGCTGCCCCTGCCAGATCAAAAATCCTGACCAGACGACAATGGCGCTGATCATCCACGCTAACAGCATTAACGATAGTTTAATCAGCAGGCTTGGCACCTAAGGCACGCTCCTACCCGCTTAGCGCCTTGCGGGCAATTTCATTTAGATCCGACGAGCAATCATCACGCTCGATCATCCGCTCAAGGTGCGCGCGCATATGATCAGCGCGGTTGCCATCAAACCGTTGCCAGCGGCTAAAGACGGTTGCCAGTCGGGCTGCTATCTGCGGGTTGATCGCATCAAGCTCGATCACTTTATCGCTGACATATTTATAGCCTGAACCGGAAGCGGCATGAAAGGCGCGTAGGTTGTTGCGGGCAAAACTACCGACCAGAGCACGCACTCGGTTGGGATTTTTTATCGAAAACAGCGGGTGGGCTTCCAACTTAAGCAAACGATCAGTCTGGTCGGGCTCGACTAGCTGCGCACTCAAGGCGAACCACTTGTCCATCACCAACGGGTCATCCTGATAGGTCTGGGCGAATTCTGCCATGGTAGTTTCACGTTCTTGGGTATCTCGAACACTCAACGCTACTAACGCATTGAAGCGTTCGGTCATGTTGTCGGCATGATGATACTGCTCGGTTGCCAACCGCCGCCAAGCAGGATGGTCGAGTGCATTTAAGTAGGTGAGCGTTTGTAAACGCAAAGCGCGTTTGCCAATATCCTCGCCTTCGAAACGATACCCCTTGGCCACTTCGTTGTTTTGGTAAACCAGCATTAAACTCTGAGCCCACTCATCGGCCAGCAACTCGCGCAACCGAGTGCGCGCCTGCGCGATGAATTCAACCGGCACGTTCTGCTGGAATTGCTCGGCTAGGTAACTCTCGCTGGGCAGCTGCATACATTCAGCAACAAACCGGGCATCCAACTCGTTTTTTTCATTGGACTCGTGCAACAGTGCACCAAAGGCTTTGCTCACCCCCTCTGGTAATGCCACATCAGCTAATGCACCGTGCTCACAGGCATCATCAATCCAGGCGCGCAGGGTTTTAATAACTAAACGCTGGTAGGCATCAAATCGGTTGAAAGGATCATTATCGGCACGAGCCAACAGGCCTAAGGCCTCATCGCTGTAGTCATGCTCAATGATTACCGGTGCAGAAAAACCGCGATTAATGGACAACACCGGCGGCTGTTCGGTATCCAACTCAAACTGAATGCGGCGTGAGGTCTGGTTGAAAATCAGGGTGATTTCTTTCTCGCCGTTGCCATCCGGCCCATTTAGTGCCAGCGGTTTACCGTGATGATCAAACAATGCCAACCGCAGTGGCATTAAAAATGGTTCTTGGTCAGTCTGCCCGCCAGCCTCTGGAATGGTTTGCGATAGCTCCAGCGTGTACTGCCCCTCAATAAACTGACTGCGAGCGGTGACAATCGGCGTGCCAGCACGGTCATACCAGCGGCGGAACTGACTGGTATCAAAATCAGCCTGTTCATCCATAACAGCAATAAAATCTTCAATCCGCACCGCTTGGCCATCAAAACGCGCAAAATAGCGATCGGTAGCCTCGCGAAACCGATCAGCGCCGAGCAGATTGCGCCACATCCGCACCACTTCCGCGCCCTTGTTATAAACCGTAGCTGTGTAGAAATTATTAATTTGCTGGTATTGCTTGGGCTGCACCGGATGTGCCTGCGGGCCGGCATCCTCGGCAAACTGGATTTGCCTGAGCAGGCTGACGTCTTTAATGCGCTGCACCCCGGCCGAGTGCATATCCGCCGAAAAGCATTGATCCCGAAAGACGGTGAACCCTTCTTTCAGGGATAGTTGAAACCAATCCCGACAGGTCACGCGATTGCCTGACCAGTTGTGGAAATATTCGTGTGCAACGACCGATTCAATGCCCTCAAAATCCGAATCAGTCGCTGTTTCTGCCCTCGCGAGAATAAATTTGGAATTAAATATATTTAAGCCCTTATTTTCCATCGCGCCCATATTGAAGTCATCAACGGCGACGATGTTAAAAACATCCAGGTCGTATTCTCGGCCATAGGCGGTCTCATCCCAGCGCATTGATTTCTTCAATGAGGCCATAGCGTGCGCGCAGCGGTCGATATTATGCGGCTCAACATAAATGGCCAGTTCGACCTTTCTGCCCGACTCGGTCACAAACCGATCGCGGTGCGCCTTTAGATTACCCGCCACCAAAGCGAATAAATAAGAGGGTTTGGGAAACGGGTCATGCCAACGTGCCTTCAAGCGGCCATCTTCAAGGGTTTCAACACCCAGCGGGTTACCGTTGCTCAACAACACCGGAAAATGAGCGCCATCAGCAATAATATTGACCGTGTATACCGACAGCACATCCGGGCGATCTAGAAAATAGGTAATCCGCCTAAAGCCCTGTGGTTCACATTGTGTGCAGAAGTTACCGGAAGATTGATACAAACCATCAAGGGCAGTGTTCGCCGCCGGATCAACCCGGTTGCGCACAGTGAGATTAAATTCATCGGGGCATTGTTGGATGATCAGGTGATGTTGATCCAATTGATAGTGATCTTCACAAAGTGCTTGACCGTCGATCTCCAGATGAGTCAAGCGCACCATTGAGCGGTCACCATCGAGAACTAACGGCCGGTTATGCTGCCCGTTGCGCACCACAGACATCCGGGCTTCAACCTCAGTATCATGCGCCGCCAAATCAAAGGTTAACTCAACGGTTTTAATCAAAAAATCAGGTGGACGATAATCGCTTAGACGCACAATTGATGGTGTTTTTTCAGCGGTTTTGGGGCTCATAGCATTCTCGGTGGATTCAGTGATCGCATTACTC
>DRZW01000141.1 GCA_011380105.1 Halothiobacillaceae bacterium | reverse complement strand
TTGATGCGTTGTTGGGCCGGAAGCAACTCCACAAATTCACCACGCGCCACATGACTACCACCCCAGGCTAACTGGATGTGTTTGATTAACGAGTGGGCTTTATATTGGGTAAGAACCCCCATGCGCCGGATACCGGAATTCACGCAGTTAGATAAGGGAAAATCGATAATCCGAAACTTGCCACCAAACGGAACCGCCGGTTTAGCTCGCCAGTCGGTTAATTCTTTTAATCGTGAACCGCGCCCTCCTGCCAGCACCAAGGCGAGCGTATCGCGGGTAATACGGCTAACCAACCGTCGCGGACTATGCACACTCTGATGTGCTTCATACTGATGCGCAACCGAAGCTGATTCACTGTGGGGGTGTTGCTTTGGATCCATCGCGTTTACATCTCCCGGTAAATAAATAAATCGATGATGACGTTATTGATTACGACCAATTTGGGTAGCCGTTGCAAATGCATGCAAATCGATAACCACCAATACTCAAGCACCTTGAAATCCACTTTACAGCGCTTGTAGCTTAATAGTGCCAACCAGGAACGCCGGCGCATTTGCAGCCAAGCTTAAAACGGCACGCTTTTGAGCATAAAGGCCGGTGTATATAACCCAATATTTAATGTACCCAGTAGGCATCTAGAAAAGCTGCCACTTTTTTGTGACCTTAACATTAAAAAGGGCGCATTCGACTAAAAAAATCTCGCAGAAGGCATAATTTTCTCAACAACATTTGCCTCCTTTCGCTTTTGTGCCATAGTCATTGGTATAAACACTTACACCACCCTCACAAAACAGCAATAGTGGAGCTTGTGTTAACCAATGGAAAGCGATCTTTCTGCCTTAATTTCAGCGCGCCATCACGACCCGCACCGTGTCCTCGGTCTGCATGATGATCAAGACGGCAACACTCACTTGTGCCTCTATCAACCCCATGCCTGTAAAGTTCAGGGATTTGATCTTGACGGCGAGCCCTTCACGCTTGAAGAGCACGCGCACTATCCCGGCATTTTCCATATCAGCTTGCCGCGCGATTGGGTAAACCCGCATCCGTGCTATCAGATCACCACCCACGACGGCCATCAATACCAAATAATCGATCCCTACAGCTTTTTACCCACAGTGGGTGAATTAGATTTGCACCTGTTTGCCGAAGGCAAGCATCTCAAACTCTGGAACATGCTGGGCGCACAGGTATTAAATATTGATGGCATAACCGGGGTACGCTTTGCTGTCTGGGCACCTAATGCCAAACGAGTCAGCGTGGTAGGGGATTTTAATAACTGGGATGGTCGTCGCCACCCGATGCGCGTCTTAGGCAGTAGCGGTGTCTGGGAATTATTCATTCCCGGTATGGCTGTGGGTGATTTGTACAAATTTGAAATACTCAATGCCCACTGGCAAATAGAATTGCGCACTGATCCTGTCGGACGCGCTTTTGAAATGCGCCCAAATACTGCTGCCATCGTCCCGACATTCACCACCTATGACTGGAACGATAGCCAATGGTTAGATCGTCGCAGTTACGCCCAATGGCAACATCAGCCAATGAGTATCTACGAGGTTCATCTCGGCTCGTGGATGCGTGATGAACACGGCGGGTTTCTAAATTACCGAACCCTGGCGGAAAAACTGGTTGATTATGTCCTGGAACGTGGCTTTACCCATATCGAATTGCTACCGGTTACCGAGCACCCGTTCGATGGCTCTTGGGGGTATCAAACCACGGGTTATTTCGCACCAACCAGTCGTTATGGGGACTTGCATGACTTTTGTTATTTTGTCGACTACGCTCACCAACACAACATTGGCGTTATCTTAGACTGGGTGCCCGCCCACTTTCCCAAAGATCGCTTTGCTCTGGCTCAGTTTGATGGCACAGCACTCTATGAACACCAAGACCCACGCCAGGGTGAGCACCGTGACTGGGGCACATTGATCTTCAATTACGGTCGCAACGAAGTTCGCAATTTTCTAATCGCCTCCGCCCAGTATTGGATAGAGCAGTTACATATAGACGGCCTGCGGGTTGATGCAGTCGCCGCGATGCTCTATCTAGACTACTCACGTGAACCGGGTGATTGGATTCCCAATCAGCACGGTGGTCGCGAGAATATAGAAGCCATCGATTTTCTACGCCAGCTAAACCACACCATTTTGTCCCGTAATCCCGGTGTGTTGATGATTGCCGAAGAATCCACCGCCTGGCCGATGGTTTCCCGCCCGCCCGACCATGGCGGCTTGGGCTTTAGCATGAAGTGGAACATGGGATGGATGAACGATTCGTTATCCTATATGGCTGAAGACCCAATCAATCGCTCATATCATCATAACCTGCTGACCTTCGGCATGATTTACCAATACGCCGAGAACTTCGTTCTGCCCTTATCCCATGATGAAGTTGTACATGGCAAAGGGTCGATGCCCAACAAAATGCCGGGCGATGAATGGCAGAGATACGCCAATTTACGGCTGCTATATACTTGGCAATTTGCTTATCCGGGCAAAAAACTCTTGTTTATGGGCACTGAATTTGGTCAAGGCTATGAATGGAACTATGCGCGCGAATTAGATTGGTGGATGCTTGACTACCCGTATCACAGCGGCATACGAAACCT
Source organism: Halothiobacillaceae bacterium (assembly GCA_011380105.1). Taxonomy (GTDB): domain Bacteria; phylum Pseudomonadota; class Gammaproteobacteria; order Halothiobacillales; family Halothiobacillaceae; genus Guyparkeria. The sequence goes on along the minus strand of DRZW01000141.1, from coordinate 2,910 downwards.
AGTAGATCAGCTCAACCGACTTTATCAACGCGAAGCGGCCTTACATGCGCTCGAGTTCGAGCCGGAAGGTTTTGCTTGGCTAAGCTGTGATGACCGGGAACAATCGGTAGTCAGCTTTTTGCGTTACGGCCAGAACGAACAGGTCATTGCCCTGTTTAATTTCACCCCTGTTACTCGCGAGCACTATCGCTTCGGGGTTCCTGAAAACAGCCGCTATCAGGTTTTGTTAAACACCGATGCCACCGATTATGCCGGTTCTGGCCAGACACCTGATATAAAACTGCTGCCCAATACTCCGCTACACGGCCAGCCACATAGTATTGAGCTGACCTTACCGGGGTTAACCGCACTGTTGCTAAAACCTGTTTCAGGTACATAGTTTTATCTTGAGTTGCGACTTTGCCGCAGCCGATCAGGGTTCTCAGCATTAAAACAACCCAAAACACGAGCTTGGTATTTTTAGTTTTCACCCATTTATTGGCAATATAGTCTTGTTTGAATTTACACTAAACACAACATAACCAACCACAGATTGTTGTTCTTAGCATCTTCAGGAGAGCCAATTGTGTCGCCATCCGTTTTATTCGCGACCAGCGAAGCCTATCCTCTAATCAAGACCGGTGGACTCGCCGATGTTTCTGGCGCGTTACCCATTGCCTTGCAGGATCTTGGGGTTGACGTTCGCATAGTCCTACCACGATACGGCGATTTGCATTTGCGTGGAGACCAAACCACCGAGCATATTGCTCGCTTAGAAGTCGTCGGCCAGCCGGTCGACATCCTCCGCACCCAACTGCCCGATGGCAACGTTACAGTCTATTTGGTAGACCACCCAGCCTTCTCAGCACGGCGTGGTAATCCTTATATGGGTCCGGATGGCAACCCCTGGCATGATAATCCCGATCGCTTTACGCTTTTTTGTCGGGCGGTGGTTATGCTCGCAACTGGCGCGGTGAATGATATTCCTGCATTCGATGTCGTCCACGCAAATGACTGGCAAACCGGGTTAGTGCCAGCCATGCTCAGTAGTGCTGAGAATCCTAAAACGATTTTCACCCTGCATAATCTGGCCTATCAGGGTGTTTTCGATCGCGCTACCTTTGAGCGCCTTGGCCTACCTTGGTCTTTGTGGCGCCCTGATGGCTTGGAATTCTGGGGGAATATGTCGTTTATCAAAGGCGGTATTGTTTTCTCTGACCGAATCACCACCGTAAGCCCAACTTACGCGCGGGAAATCCAAACCCCTGAATTTGGTTATGGTTTAGATGGTCTGTTGCGACATCGCAAAGACCGTTTGGTTGGCATTCTCAATGGTATTGGCAGTGATTGGGATCCTAAGCATGACCCAGCTTTGGTGGCTCATTACGACCGCGAGACCCTGCCCAAAAAACAGGAAAACAAAATCGCACTACAACGTGAACTTGGCCTGCCGGTTGATCCCAACGTGCCATTGATTGTCTACGTTGGTCGTCTGGTTGATCAAAAAGGGATTGATTTGCTAACCCAGGCATTAGGCAAACTGGGCGCCCGCTCCGTTCAGTTCGCCATTTTAGGCTCCGGCGAGGCTCACTTTGAGCAAAGTCTGCGCGTACTCGCCGAGCAAGACCCGAAACGGATCGCGGTTCGAATTGGTTATGATGAAGGCTTGGCACACCGTTTTGAAGGCGGCGGTGATGCCTTTTTAATGCCTTCACGCTTTGAGCCCTGCGGGCTAAATCAGCTCTACAGTCTGCGTTATGGCACCGTCCCGATTGTGCATGGTGTCGGCGGTTTGAATGACACGGTTGTACCACTCAACCCCGAGGTATTAGATGACGGCATGGCTACCGGCATTGTCATGGATTATCTGGATGTTAATGCTATTCTCTGGGCAGTGGATCTGTTCTCGGATTTGTTCGCCGATAAAACCGCGCTTGAGGCAGTCCGCAGCCGCGGAATGAGCAAATGTTACGACTGGGTGGCCAGCGCGCGTGCTTATCTTGATTTGTACCAAAACGCGCTAAAACAATAAATGCACCGATGATGACCCGTATTAAAACAACCCCCGAACAAATTAAGCGCGAACTGCAAAATCTAGTCGAAGTCTCATTGCATGAGGCGCTACGCCGAGTATTTAGCCGAGTTGAAAAAAACTTGTTCAACCAGGCCGAAAATGTCCGCGAAAAGGCCGCGCGCAAGGCGCTTTTCTCAGCGATTGCCCATGGCCGCACCGGCCAGAAGAAATTCTATCAGGCTGTTTTCCAGCAATTATTGGATCCTAATATAGAGCAAAATGCCCCAAAACAATGGTTTGAACTTACCCAAGACCGGGGCGCGGCGCTTAAACTCGAAGACAATCTTCATGCCGCCTGCCGCAGCACCAGCGGCGAACATGCCCAGTATTTAGCGCGCATCCATCATTTAACCGAACTAACCGATCAAATTCCCGATGGTCTTTACAGCCTAGAGGCCATTGCTCGGGCGGTGCTTGAACAGAGCACACAGCTGCCCTCGTTAATGCAAAAACCGTTTGTCAATATTTTTATTGAACAGGGTGTGAGGCAAATCAGCCCAATCTACTCCATTCTTAACGACTACCTGATTCAAGTAGGTATACTCCCAACGCTCAAGCGCTTAACCAGCAGTGACAATTCCTCTGAGACCCCTGCAGTCGGCGGCATAACCAGTTCTACTGCCTTTGTCGAGGCCATGATCGACCGGGTCAGCGAATTATTAGAAGAGCAAATCAGCGGGGAGCCAACGGCTACCTTCGATTTTGATCAAGACAGCGATTGGACCGTCAGCCATTTCTCGAGATTTATCAAACAACAGATTGCCCCCGACCTACCAGATGCCCACTGGCCTGCTAAACCGGCGGATATTATTCACGTCGTCGGCGTGACCCTGGCAGACATCCTCAATGACTCGATG
>DRZW01000140.1 GCA_011380105.1 Halothiobacillaceae bacterium | reverse complement strand
AGCAAACAGTCGCCGGAAAAAATTGGGGATTTTAAAGACCACAAAAAACGCATCAGTGGCCGGTGTTGCCCCAAAAACCCGCGCCAGCAAGACATCGCGGACAAACCCCAGCACCCGTGAGAGCAGGGTCATTACGCCGATGGTGGAGGCGTTTTTAAATAAACTCATCGGTTATCGGTCAAATCTTGCAACGCGGGCAAATCCCAGATCGGCATGAGCAGTTGCCAGACATTGCGTAAAATGTGTTGCTGTCCCTCGGCATTCGGGTGGATGCCATCATCCATCATCAGTTCGCGTTTGGTGGCGACATCTTCGAGCAGAAAGGGCAGGGTGGGTAGTTGATATTCCTCCCCCAGTTTGATGAAGAGTTTGGCGAAGGGTTCGTTGTAGTGCGGCCCATAATTGACCGGCAGCATAATCCCGAGCAGAATTACCTTAATGCCTTGATCCTGAGCCTGCTCGATGATAGCGCGCAGATTCGCCTCAATGCGTGATAACGGCAGACCGCGTAGCCCGTCATTGGCACCAAGCTCCAGCAACAAATAATCAATATCTCGGTCATGCAAAACCTCACCTAGCCGGCTTTTACCACCGCTGGTGGTTTCACCGCTGATTGAAGCGTTGATAATGTAAAAATCGCGATCCGTTTTGTCAGCCAGTTTTTGCTCCAGTAAAGCCACCCAGCCTTGTTCCTCAGGTAGGTTGTAGGCGGCCGAAAGCGAGTCGCCAAACACCATCGCGGTGATCGGCTCGGGTTGGTTGGCCTGTGGTTGTCCTATACTCACTACCAGTAATATTAAGATTTTCACTGTCCCCGCCGTGAGGCGGTAGCGTAAACTGTGCGGATTATTCATGTCAGATCAGTCTCAAGCAAATAAAGTCAATCAGCCGATTATCGAACTCGATCAGGTTAGTCAGCAAGTATATACCCCGCAACCACTGACTATTGTGCACGAGGTTAGTCTGCAAATCTTGCCGGGTGAAGCAGTTGCGTTAATTGGCCCTTCCGGGGCGGGTAAATCGACCCTGCTATCCCTGATGGCCGGACTCGATGCACCCACCAAAGGCCGGGTGGTTCTCGATAACCAGTGTCTGACGGATTTGGACGAGGATGGCCGGGCCGCTGTGCGGGCTAATCGGGTCGGTTTTGTCTTTCAGTCATTTCAGTTGATTGATGGCTTAAATGCTTTGGAAAACGTCGCCCTGCCGCTGGAATTATCCGGTGCTCGTGATGCGCAGGCACGCGCTAAAGCAGCCTTGGAGGAGGTGGGTTTAGCTGATCGCTTAACGCATCTGCCCAAGCAGCTTTCCGGCGGCGAGCAGCAGCGTGTGGCCTTGGCGCGCGCGTTTGTGATTCGCCCGGCGATTTTGTTTGCCGATGAACCTACCGGTTCGCTCGATCACGCCACCGGTCAGCATATTATTGATCTGCTGTTCTCTTTGCGCGAGCAATATAACACCACGCTGGTGCTGGTAACGCACGACCCGAAACTGGCCAAACTTTGTGATCGCAGCATTCATGTTCAGGCCGGAAGTGCAACCGAGCAGGGGGCAAGGTCATGACGCAAACCTCGCAGCCGAATATCTGGAGTATCGCCTGGCAGGGTTTGCAGCGTGAGCTGGTCAGCGGTCTGTTAACCCCGATGCTGATCGCGCTATTGATTGCCGTAGCCTCGGTGACTTCGGTGGGTTTTTTTGTGGATCGGGTGGAATCTGGAATCAAAGCCCAAGCAGCACAGTTTCTGGCTGCCGACGGGCGGATTGAATCGCGTGATCCGATTGAAACCCCCGCTGAACAGGCCGAAGAATTGGGCTTAAAGACAGCGCGGTTAGTGGAGTTTCCCACCGTCGTACTCGCCGGTGAGCAGAGCATGCTTAGTTCATTGAAAGCGGTGGATGCCGCTTATCCCCTGCGCGGCGAGCTGGAAATCAGCCAGGGTACACAAACCCGTGAGGTGGTGCGCCACGGGCCCAAACCCGGTACGGTCTGGGTGGCCCCGCGCCTGATGGCGGCACTGGATTTATCATTGGGTGATCAGTTAGAAGTGGGCCGTGCCAGTCTTGAGGTTGCCGCTGTACTCGAGCGCGAACCGGATGTGGGTAATGTGTTTTCACAGGCAGCCCCCCGGGTGATGATGCACCACGATGATCTCGCGGCCACCGAATTGGTATCCCCGGCCAGCATAGTGACGTATGCGCTCTTGGTGGCCAGCCGTGGTGATAGTGCGGATGGTGCGTTGCTAGATCGATTACGCGCCCAGCTCGATGAGGGCTATTCACTACAAAGCCCGGAGGGCAGTCAGCCGATGTTTGCGACCGCCTTTGAGCGCGCCGCGCAATTTCTTGGCTTAGCCTCCATGGTGGCGGTGCTGTTGGCGGGTGCGGCACTCGTGATCGCCGCCAAGCATTACAACCAGGTCCAACAAAATGCCGCCGCGCTAATGCGGGCGATGGGGGCATCCTCGAAGACCATCGGCCGTATTTATCGGCTTCGCTTGTTGATGCTGGCGTTGCTGGCGGCTATACCGGGGGTGTTAATCGGTGCGCTGGTGCAATTGGCGCTGGCTGATCTGATGGGGCAGGTGCTGGACATTGAATTACCGCCACCGGGCATCGGGCCGGTGTTTTTGGGGGTTGGGATTGCGATTATTGCTCTGTTTGGCTTTGCCATGCCCGCGTTGGTTAAGCTGCGCCACACCCCGCCCAACCGGGTACTAAACAAAAGCCAGCAGGCTGCTAGCCCTGCGGCTGTGGGTTTGTTTGCCGCCGGATTTCTAGCTATAGCCGTGCTGGTGTACCTACAAGCGCAGGATCTGATTTTAACCGGCTATGTGTTAGGCGGGCTTGGTCTGGCCTTGGTTGTGTTTGTGGGTGTGGCCTGGGGGTTGATTACCCTGCTTCGCCGGGTGCCGGTATCGGGGATGGCGCGGTTTGGCTTAGCGCGTATGGCGCAGGATAGGATGGTCTCTGCGATACAGATTGCAGCACTCGCCTTAGGGGTGACGGCGATTTTGGTGCTATCCATAGTACAGCGGGATTTGATTGAAAACTGGCAGACTCAGGTGCCCGCAGATGCGCCTAATCATTTTGCGATTAATATTCAACAAGACGAACGGGCGGACTTCGAGGAGTATCTCGAACAGCGTTCAATTGAGCATGCCGGCTTTTATCCGATGATTCGCGGGCGCTGGGTGGCACACCATGGGAAGCCGGTTGATTTTGATCAGTATCAGGGTCAGGCCCACCGTTTGGCCACCCGTGAGTTCAATCTCTCGCGCAGTGATAAGTTAATTGAAGGCAACCGGGTTATAGCCGGTACCTTCCCGGATGATGGCTATTCGGTGGATAAGGGCATAGCTGAAACCCTAGGCTGGTCATTAGGCGATGAGCTGACCTTCCGTATCAGCGGGCGAGAGTATACAGCTGAAATCACCAGTATCCGCGAGGTTGACTGGGACTCGATGCAGCCAAACTTTTTTGTCACCGCGCCTGAGTCCATTTTGGGCGCCACCCCCAGCCAGTTCATTACCAGTTTTTACCTGCCGCCTGATCAGGCCATTGAAACCCAAGTGGCATTACAGCGGGCATTTGCTACTGTAACGGTGTTTGATGTCACCCGGATTCTAGATGAAGTCCGCGAAGTTATCGCCCGCGCCTCACAGGCAGTGGGCTATGTATTCTTCTTTACTCTGGCAGCCGGGTTGGTGGTGTTGTTCTCCGCATTCACAGCCAGCGAGCGGGTGCGGGTTAATGAAGCGGCGATTTTGCGGGTGCTCGGCGCACGACGCAAAACGGTATTGGCTGCATTAGGGTTTGAGTTTTTGGTGCTCGGGCTACTGGTGGGGCTGATGGCTGCGGTCGCTGCAGGTATGCTCGGCTGGGTGTTGGGTGCGCAGGTGTTCGATATTCCGTCAGGGTTTAATCTAGCCCTGCTGTTTTGGGGGGCATTAGTCGGCCTGGGGCTGGCTGCATTGCTGACCCCTACACTGGGCTGGAAGATGACCCGGATTAGTCCCAATCAGGCATTAAATGGCTGATTGCCGCTGGAATGGATGCAATTTCACAGCTTTGCTTACGAGAAATGCTGCTCAATGGCTCGCCATAGGCTCATATAGGCGCGGCTCGCCGGATGGCGAGCGTTGGTGAGTACCGAGGGCATGCGGGTATCGCCCATTTGCTCGATCAGTGAGGCATAGGGTATCTGCGGTTCGAGTAGCTCTGGGAGCTCGCTGCGGTGTTTTTCGGCAAAATTCCGGTGCAGAATCCGGCGACGGTCCACCATGGTCAAAAAGGCGGAGACATTGCCGGGTTTGATCCGCGCTGACATTAAATGCGCCTTTAACTGATGCCAAGTACGTAGTGATAAATGCGTGGGCACGATTGGTACTAAAATCATATCTGAGGCGCGCAGCACATTATCAGCCAATAGGGAAAGTCCCGGCGGTGTGTCTATCCAGATTTCCTCGAATTCATCGAGCAGCCCGTCGAGCACTTTGGCAACCCGAAAGCCGGAATCCTTTTTTTCAGCGAGCAGGTGCTCTAAGTGGTGTTGGTCTTGTCGGGTCGGGAGTACCCAGAGGTTTTTTATGGCCGATGGGGTGATGCCTGCGGCGGCTGATTTCGGTTTGAGCAGTTTTTTTGCTGTGCCTTTACGGTTCTCATCGGCTTGTAAATACCAAGACGCAGCCCCCTGTGGGTCCAAATCCCACAGCAGGGTTTTGCGCCCGCGCGCGGCCGATAATGCAGCGAGATTAACCACTGAGGCTGTTTTACCTACCCCGCCTTTGACGGAATATAATGCCACGGCTTCGGCCATAACTGAATCTGTTCCTTTGACTATTATTGATGCGCTCTGGCGAATAATAACCCCACAGCATACCAAGAATAACCACGTTTGCCATTGTCAGCGCCGCGACGTAGCATCATATCTGTTTTCTTCTCTAATCTGTCTTGCCGAGAATCTGAGCTTTCGATGAAACTAATCCGTTTGCATGCTCCTACCAAGCCCGGTCTGGCGGCTTTGCCTGAGCCTGCGGTGGTAACTGTGGGTAATTTCGATGGGGTTCACTGTGGCCACAAAGCGGTGATCGAGCAGGCCCGAGCGATGGCCGAAAGCCAGAAGCGGGCGTTATGTGTGTTGATTTTTGAGCCCTTACCCCGGGAGTATTTTGCCGAACAGCGTGGCATCCCGGCGGTGGCGCGTTTAACCCGGCTGCGCGAGCGTTATCATGCCCTGGCGGAGCTTGGCATTGTGGATTATCTTGCCGTGGCCCGTTTTGACGCCAAATTGGCCGCGATGTCGCCAGTTGAATTTATCCAAACCCTTCTCCTCGGTACCCTGCGTGCCTGCGGTGTGGTCATCGGGGATGATTTTCGTTTTGGTGCCAAACGTGCCGGCGATTTTGGTTTATTGCAGCACCAAGCGAGGCTATCGGGATTTAGCGCGCTCGCCGCCGAGACATTCTCACTTAACGGTCAGCGGGTGTCGTCTACCCGGGTTCGATCAGCGTTGCAGCGGCGGGATGTTGCGACAGCCGCTGTTCTGCTTGGACGGGTGT
>DRZW01000121.1 GCA_011380105.1 Halothiobacillaceae bacterium | reverse complement strand
GCCTACAAACGTGATCTGGCCAATCTAAAAGCGCATATCGCCCAGCTTCAAGCCGAACGTGATGAAGTCGCGCTGGATTTTCATGATCGGATCGAACGATTTCAGGAAATAGCAAATTCAAGATAGCCATCCCAGCGCGGTCTAGCCGCGGATCAGCGTACCCACCCCCTGATCGGTGAGCAATTCCAAGAGCACCGCATGCGGCACGCGTCCATCAATAATCTGCACGGTTTTCACGCCGCCGCGCACGGCATCCAAGGCGAAGTTAATTTTCGGCAGCATGCCGCCGTAGATCGTGCCATCGGCGATCAAGCCTTCCACATCATGCGCGGTCAGACCGGTAAGCAACTGGTTATGCTTATCAAGCACACCCGAGGTATTGGTCAACAATAATAATTTTTCAGCCTTTAACACCTGAGCGATTTTGCTGGCAACCACATCGGCATTAATGTTATAGGCCTCACCGTCTTCGCCCACCCCAATCGGGGCGATCACCGGGATTACATCCGAGGCATCAAGGATATGCAGGATATTCGGATCAATCGCCGCGACTTCACCCACATGGCCCAAATCGATGATCTCTGGCTCATCGAGTTCGGGGTTATTGCGCGTCACCTGCATTTTGCGCGCCCGCACCAAGCCACCATCCCGCCCGGTCAGACCAACCGCGTGTCCACCATGGCGGTTGATTAGGGCAACAATATCTTTATTGACCAGCCCACCGAGCACCATCTGAACAACGTCCATGGTTTCACGATCGGTAACCCGCATCCCCTCGATAAACTCGCCCTGTTTGCCGATTTTCTCCAAAACAGAATTAATTTGTGGGCCGCCACCATGCACAACGACCGGGTTAACACCGACTTGCTTTAACAGCACGATATCGCGAGCGAATGCATCCTGTAGTTGCTCATCGACCATGGCATTACCGCCGAATTTAATCACCACCGTGCGGTCAAACAAGCGCTGAATGTACGGCAGCGCCTCCATGAGCACATCAGCAGTCAGGGCCGGATCAAAACGCGGCATAGTCCTCTTTCCTCTGGTTAGTCACGGCCGGTGTGACCAAAGCCACCAGTGCCGCGTTTTGTAGCGGTAAATGTCTCAACCTCGTCGAAGGCGACCTGCACCACCGGCACCACCACCAGTTGCGCGATACGCTCACCGACACGGATGGTAAAGTCAGCCCGCCCCCGGTTCCAGACTGATACAAACAGTTGGCCTTGATAATCCGAATCAATCAACCCAACCAGATTGCCCAGCACAATACCGTGTTTATGGCCCAGGCCGGAACGCGGTAAGATCAATGCGGCTAGCCCTGGGTCGGCTAAATTAATCGCCATGCCAGTGGGCACCAACTCGGTTTGTCCCGGGCTTAGGGTTAGATCCTGCTTTAAACAGGCGCGCAGATCCAATCCGGCCGAGCCGTAGGTCGCATAATGCGGCTTGGGGATCTCATTGCCCAGGCGCGGATCGAGCCACCTAACTTGAATACGATGCATGCTCTTGTTCCTTTTGAATTCGTTGGTAGGTTTCCAATACGGCAAATGCCAGTTGTTGTTTATCAGCTCGGGGCAACCAACGCCTACCGCCCGACCAGATCAGCAGCAATTCATTATCGGGTTGATCAAACCCCTGCCCCGGCCCGACTTGATTCGCGCAGATCAGATCCATGTTTTTCGCCACCCGTTTTTGTTCGGCATACTCCACGAGTTTTTCGGTTTCCGCAGCAAAGCCGATTACAAAGGGGCGTGGATCACGCCGGGATACAGTGGTGATGATATCGGGGTTTTCTACCAGTTCCAATGTCTGACCCATCTTGCCGCTCTGTTTTTTAAGCTTGTGCTCAGCCGGGCGAGCCACCCTGAAATCCGCTACCGCAGCCGCACCAATAAATAGATCCATCTTCTCAACGGCGGCCACCGCTTCGGCCATCTCCAAAGCCGTAGTGACATCAACACGCTGCACCCCCGATGGGGTCTGTAGCGATACCGGCCCGCTGATTAAGGTCACGGTTGCGCCCAGTCTTGCTGCAGCATGCGCCAAAGCAAAACCCATTTTCCCCGAGGAACGATTAGCAATATAACGCACCGGATCAATTGGCTCTTGGGTGCCGCCAGCGGTGATTACCACATGTCGACCATCTAATCCCCGCGTGTCGGATTCAAGCTGGCCTGAAGGTTGGCCATCCTGCGCTGAGATACTCTGGGTCAAGGCTTGTAGAATTTGCTCAGGCTCGCTCATGCGCCCAGCACCGATATCACCACAAGCCTGCTCACCAACTTGGGGGCCAATAAAGCGTACCCCGCGTGCAGCCAAAATCCGGCAATTTTCCTTAACAGCGGGGTGACGCCACATTTGCTGGTTCATCGCCGGAGCAACCCACAGCGGTGCTGCACAAGCCAGCACCAGCGTTGTTAACAAATCATCAGCCCGACCATGAGCACAACGCGCAAGCAGATCGGCCGATGCGGGTGCAATCAGCAAACAATCAGCCCAGCGCGCCAGCGCGATATGATCCATGCCGGATTCGGCCTCGGCATCGAATAACGCGACCCGCACACTATGACCACTGAGGGCTTGAAAACTCAGCGGGGTGACAAATTCGGTAGCCGCCTGGGTCATAACCACCCGCACATCAGCCCCCGCCCGGGTGAGCAGGCGCAGCAGATGGAGGCTTTTATACGCGGCAATACCACCACTAACACCAAGGATGATGCGCTGATTTTGCAAGCAGGAAGTATTCATTTTTCGTATTTTATCACTCTTTCTCAGAGGCACCGCCAGATTGGCGACAGCGAACTTCCAAGCCCCATCCGCGCCTGTAAAGCCTTTGCGCCGGCCAATTACCCGGCTTAAAAAACAAATAACCTACTTTGCTACTAATATCGCCAGTGCTTACCGGATACGCCTAGGTGCCATGCAATCGGGCGATGATGCGACCGCAGAAGCGTTTATGCGTGAACATGACTTAGAAGCACTTCCCGTCATCAACAACCCAGAGAAACATACAGCTGCAACATACGGGGTCAAGGTTACTCCGACGTTTTTATTTTCAGCCCCGGGGGGCGATTGCCGGCTATACCACCGGGCTGACCAGCCCGTGGGGCGTTCGCGCCCGTCTTGGGTGGGCGAGGTGTTATTCGACCTTGGCGATGGCATCTAGCAGGTCATCAAAGGCCTGCTGGAACTGGTCGAGCCCCTCATCGAGTAACACTCCGGCTACATCGGGGCCGTCCATATCCACACCGAGCTCAGCAAGTTCAGCCCAGACGCGTTCATGTTCGGGGATATCGGCTTTCAGGGTGGCGAACACTTTGCCATGCTCGGCGAAAGCTTGCAGGGTTTTATCCGGGAGGGTGTTGATGGTCTTCGGCGCGATCAGGTTTTCCACGTACAGCAGATCAGAGTAACCTGGATTTTTAGTGCTCGTGCTAGCCCACAGCAAATACTGCTCACGCGCACCTTTGGCTTTAAGCTGCTCAAAGGCCGCGCTGGAGAAAACCGTCTCGAAGTGCTGATAACTCATGCCAGCCAAAGCCAGCGCCGAGCGCCCCTTAAGCGCAGCGGCGGCATCGCTGCCTAGTGCGTCCAACTGTTTATCCACTAGGGTATCGACTCGGCTCATAAACACACTGGCCACCGCCCGCACCGCGCTTAAATCACCGCCAGCGGCATCCAAAGCCTGGAGACCACGCACATAGGCGGCAAAAACAGATTTAACCTGCTGCAAAGAAAAAATAAGCGTTACATTAACCGATACGCCCTGGGCGATGAGTTTCTCAAAAGCAGCGATGCCCTCTTGGGTAGCTGGCACTTTAATCAGCAGATTAGGTCGATTGGTCAGCGCTCTTAAATGCCCGGCTGCGATTACGCTTTGCTGTGTATCGTGAGCGATACTAGGAGACTCTTCCCAAGAAACCCAGCCATCCTCACCATTGGATTGTTCCCAGATCGGGCGCAGCAAATCGCAGGCACGCTGCACATCGGAGACCACCAAATGCTCATAGAGATCTTCAACCTGCGGATATTGGCTGCGCAATGCGCGGATATCATCTTGGTAGGCCTCCGAGCCGACGATCGCCTTTTTGAAGATCGCAGGATTAGAGGTCACACCGCGCACTCCCAGCTGTTCAATCAAGCGGGGCAAGCCGTCGGCGGCAAGTAAATCGCGGGAAAGATTGTCCAACCACAGACTCACGCCATGTTCGCGGTAAATATTTTGCAAATCCATCTCGCTCATCTTAAAAACCCTCCAAGACAGCTATGCTGATAAATATGTCCGCCTGATAGTAGCAGTCTTGGCTGAACTTCTCGTGACTTAGCGTGAGCCAGCTCAGGCTTGTTTGTCACGAGGGTCAAACGGTAGCGAGGCGCGCATTTCCTCATAGAATTCACGCGCCTCCGGGGTATTCGCTGGCGGGGTGTGGATTTGCAGCACCAGCATTAAATCTCCACCATTAAAACCGCGTTTAGGCACACGCATTTTCCGCCCGCTCTGTGAATTGGCCGGGATACTCATATTAATCCGCGTACCATCGGGCAAAGTGGTGGGCACCTTACCCCCTAATGCAGCCTCCCAGGGTGTAACCGGCAAATCCCAATATACGGTGTCACCGACCACGCGCCGTTTATCATCATCACTAAGCTCCATGCGCACCAATAAGTCACTGGTGCCACCGGGACCCTTGCGCCCCTGCCCGGAGAGGCGCATCTTTTTGCCCGGCTTGAACCCCGCTGGGATGGTTACCTTGAGCGTGCGTGTCTGACCACGTTCATCGGGCACCCGCAGGGTTTGCTGACCACCGGCTAGCAGAGTTTGAATCGGCACGATGGCTTGCACCTCAATATCCGCCGGGGGCGGGGTGCTGCGGTGTTGCTGGTAAGCCCTGCCAGAACCAGCACCACCGGGCTGAAAGCCGCCACCAAAAAACTGGGAGAAAAAATCGGAAAATCCGCGGTAATCCTGGCCAAAATCAGCACCGCGCTGGGCACCACCAAATCCGCCAAAGCCACCACCCCGGAAGTCATCACCGGCATGATAACCCTGGCTTAAGGCATCATAACGCGCGCGTTTTTCCGTATCGCCTATCACCTCATAGGCTTCGTTGATTTCCTTGAATTTTGCCTCGGCATCCGCTCCTGGATTTCGATCAGGGTGATATTTCTGCGCGAGTTTACGATAGGCTTTTTTTATTTCCGCTTGACTAGCATTGCGTGCCACCCCCAATGTTTGGTAATAATCTTGGAATTTCATGCACCCTCCCGTTAAATATGCTTATGTCAGCTTGATGGCAATCAAATATACTATGCAAGCCACACAACCGCATTTGATTGGCTCAGCCCAGAATCACTTCAATCTGCTGTCTGCAGACAAAAAAACCCGGGAGACTCCCGGGCTAGGTCAGGCGATAATAGCCCGCCCTTTTTATTAGTAAGCCTTTAGGCTAACGCACCTCAATGCGCCGCGGGCTGCTATCAGCGGTTTTCGGAAGAGTAATATGCAATACGCCGAGTTCGCATTTAGCCTCAATACGATCGGCATCCACATCTTCTGGCAGCGTAAACCGGCGCATAAAACGCCCGTAATGCCGCTCAATATGCG
>DRZW01000120.1 GCA_011380105.1 Halothiobacillaceae bacterium | reverse complement strand
GTTCATCGGAGGCGCTCCAATGTTCATCGGGTGCCTGTGTTAGTACGAGGACATAATCAATCTGTTTGGTCCGCGCCAGCGGCTCGGCATACAAATTAACAAATCCCTGCCCGCTGTCGGGAAGCACTTCCGTGATTCGCGCAACCGGTTGGCCAGGTTCGAACACCCCGTCTAAGCCACTGGTGGTCAATAAATCGCCTTCGCCAAGATTAAAGCGTTCAGGAATGCGCTCGAGAAATAAAGGCTCATTCACTCCTTGGCCTTGAGCGATAGCAGTGGCACCGGTAGTTGATAAACGCACTGAAAGGGCATGATCACGCGAAGTGAGCATAATCACTGTTGCTCCGTTGCGTGTGGCGCGCTCAACCTGACCGATTACCCCATAGGCATCGATAACTGGATCACCGGGGCGGACATCATCGTTTAAGCCTCGATTGATAGTAAAACGCGCTTCGAATGCCGTTGCTGGTTGGCCTACTTTTCGTGCCAGTAAAACACCGGGGACCGGAGTGGGGTAGCCATCGAGAAGATCTTTAAGCTGATTAAGTTCTGATTTCAGCGCGAAATAGCGCTGCATCTGCCCTTTAAGTAGCAGGTTCTCCTCGCGCAAGGTTTCAAGTTCAGCCGATAGCTGTTGTTGTGTGCTTAAGGTTTGACGCAGATTACGGTACCAGCCGATCGGGGCGTAGCCGGCTTGGATGATGCTATCGGTTATTGTGCCTAAATGACTATCAAGCTTGCCGACCCACTGGTTGCCAACACGGTCGAGCAAAATCATGCCCACCGATAGCAGACAAAGCAGCACCAGCGTGTTCATGCTGGGGCGGTGGCTGTCAAACAACGCCATAAGCGGCGATTATTCGTCGGAAAACAGCGTGCTGTGGCGCTGGTCAATCAGTTCGAGCACTTTGCCACCCCCGACTGCAACACAGGTCAGCGGGTGTTCGGCGATCACTACCGGCAGACCCGTTTCTTCCATAATGAGTTTGTCTAAATCGCGCAATAATGCTCCGCCGCCGGTCAGTACAATACCGCGTTCGGCGATATCAGCACCCAGCTCGGGTGGGGTTTGCTCCAGTGCAGCACGCACCGCTTGGACAATGCCGTATAAAGGTTCTTGCAGGGCTTCGAGGATCTCGTTGGAGTTGAGGGTGAAGCTACGCGGTACGCCTTCGGCAAGATTGCGACCTTTGACATCAATTTCCCGCAGCTCTTTGCCGGGGTAGGCGCTGCCAATCTCGGTTTTAATGCGCTCAGCGGTAGCCTCGCCAATTACAATGCCGTAGTGACGCCGCACAAAGGAAATAATGGATTCATCGAACTTATCCCCGCCAATGCGAACCGATGAGGAGTATACAATGCCATCGAGTGAGATTACCCCGACCTCAGAGGTGCCGCCACCGATATCTACGACCATCGAACCACGCGGTTCGTCGACATCAATGCCCGCACCAATAGCCGCTGCCATCGGCTCTTCAATAATAAATGCACGTCGCGCTCCAGCCGATAATACCGATTCACGGATAGCGCGGCGTTCTACCTGAGTCGCCCCTACCGGTACACAGACTAAAACCTGTGGGCTGGGGCGGAACCAGTGTGAGGAATGTACTTTTTTTATAAAGTGCTGCAGCATTTTCTCGGTGACATGAAAATCTGCGATAACCCCATCGCGCAGCGGGCGGACTGCATGGATGGATTTAGGCGTCCGTCCAACCATGCGCTTGGCTTCGACGCCGTATGCCTGAATAACCGTCTGTCCGATGTCGGAACGTAATGCGACTACTGACGGCTCATCTAATACAATGCCGCGTCCACTGGCATAGATCAGGGTATTGGCCGTGCCGAGATCAATGGAAAGATCGGTCGAAAAAATGCCGCGAAATCCTTTAAACATGTGTGGGTTTATCCGATGTAATGAGCGTTATATTTGGTGGATCACAGTCAGATTAGGTATCTTACGCGCTGCCAAGAATAATTAAAAGAGTTATGTCAAGAGAAAATCGGGTTATCTGCATGATTAAGTGTTTGTTATCGTTGTTTTTAGGCAACTGAAGCCTTTAGTCCGACTGATCTAAAAGTGATGGCGAACCTTATCAATTAATCACCAGTAGGGCAATTGTCGGTGATTATACCGCCGATTAAATTCAACTGACGGGTTGTGTTAGTCTTAACAATCACGTTGGCTATGGTACAGGCCATTCTGCGGGCTTGTCGTGCTATGGTACAAGCATAAAATTAATTAAACACTGCTGGAGAATTTTGTTGTGGCTTTAACGCATAAAGAGCTAGAAAAAGTCGCTCGTTTAGCTCGGCTTGGGGTTGATGCGCAGGCTTTGGTCGATCTTGCCGAAGATGTAAACCAAATTTTGGCGCATGTCGACCGACTTAATGATCAGCGCATCGATGCGTGTCAGCCGATGTCGCACCCGCTGGATCAAAGCCAGTATTTGCGCCCCGATGAAGTCACCGAGTCTAACCAGCGTGAATCCTTAATGGCCGGTGCACCGGCGCAGGATCAAGGGCTATTTTTAGTGCCCAAGGTGATTGAATAATGCCCCGTGCTTTGTGCACAACTTCATTTTTATTAATTTTCAAAAGCTTGTAGGAACATTCTCGTGTCCAGCAATTCATCCTCAAATGATCAAGACCCAACCGGTTTGCTCAATGCCTCGATACGTGACCTGAAAACCCGGCTTGATCGAGGTGATCATAGCCCTATGTCCTTGTCCGCCTTTTTTGCTGAGCGCATTGAGCGTCTTGATCCGGCGCTAAACAGCTTTATCTCAACCCAGATTCCGGAAATTGAGCAGACAGAGTTAAAGGGTGATTTGGCCGGTATTCCCTTTGCCCACAAGGACATTTTTTGTGTTCAGCAAGGCCGCACCACCTGTGGCTCGAAAATGCTGGCCGACTGGCATGCTCCTTACAGCGCTACAGTTCATGAAAAGCTAGCCGCTCAAGGCGCTGTGCTTTTGGGTAAAACCAATATGGATGAGTTTGCCATGGGCTCATCGAATGAAAACAGCTACTTTGGCGCTGTTAGCAACCCCTGGGATGTTAACCGCGTACCGGGCGGTTCTTCAGGCGGATCGGCGGCGGCGGTCGCTGCGCGCTTGGTGCCCTTTGCCACCGGCTCGGATACCGGCGGTTCGATTCGCCAGCCAGCAGCGTTTTGTGGCGTCACTGGCATTAAACCCACCTACGGTCGTGTTTCGCGCTACGGCATGATCGCTTACGCTTCCAGCTTTGATCAGGCTGGCGTGATTGCAAAAACAGCCGAAGACTGCGCTGTGGTACTCAACCAGATATCCGGAGTCGACCGGCGCGATTCTACTAGCAGCCCCGAGCCGGTTGTGGATTTTACTGCTGATTTAGAAAAGCCCTTATCGGGGCTGAAAATCGGGGTGCCCAAACAGTGGTTCAGCGAGGCGTTAGATAATCGGGTTGCCGAGCAGGTTGAAGCGGCTATTGCCGAGTTAGAATGTGCCGGGGGCACGCGGGTTGAGATTGACCTGCCGGATGCCGACATTGCCCTATCGGCTTATTACCTGTTAGCGCCGGCTGAAGCATCGTCCAATCTTTCCCGCTTCGACGGCGTGCGTTTTGGTTATCGTTGTGACAACCCCCAAGATATAACCGATCTGTTCGAGCGCAGCCGTTCGGAAGGGTTTGGCCCCGAGGTGCAGCGCCGCATCTTAGCTGGTACCTATGCCCTATCGGCTGGTTACTACGATGCCTTTTATCTGCGCGCGCAAAAGGCTCGACGCCTAATTGCCGGGCATTTCGAGCAGGCCTTGAGCCAATGCGATGTCATCGCCGGGCCGGTTACGCCCACTGTGGCCTTTAAAAAAGGCGAGCACAGCGCCGATCCGGCTCAGATGTATCTGCAGGATCTGTTCACCATTCCGGTTAATCTGGCCGGATTGCCGGGCATGTCTGTGCCTGCAGGCTTTGTGGATGGCCTGCCGGTAGGTTTACAGCTTATCGGGCGGCATTTTGCTGAGGCGCAAATATTAAACGTAGCGCATCAGTACCAGCAACGGGTTGATTTCCATCAGCGGATTCCACCGGGTTTCGGTGGTGAGGGTTTTGGTGGTGATGAACACAACACAGGGGGTGCAGCATGAGTCGTTATGCCGCTGATGCCGGTTTTGAGGTAGTCATTGGGCTGGAAATTCATGCCCAGCTTGCCACCCGGTCGAAAATTTTCTCCGGAGCGTCTACCGCTTTCGGCGCTGAGCCAAATGTGCAAGCCTGTGCTGTCGATTTAGGCCTGCCGGGTGTGTTGCCGGTTTTTAATGAAGGCGCATTAAAAATGGCCACCCTGTTTGGCTTGGCTATTAATGCCGAGATTGCCAAGGTGTCGAGTTTTGATCGTAAAAACTACTTTTACCCGGATTTGCCCAAGGGCTATCAGATTACCCAGCTAGCCCGACCCATTGTATCCGGCGGCCAAGTGCGGATTCAGGTGGGCGAGGGCGATCAGGCCTATCAAAAAACCATTAATGTCACCCGCGCCCACCTAGAAGAGGATGCCGGTAAGAGCTTGCATGAAAACTTTGAGAGCGTCACCGGGATTGATCTCAACCGTGCGGGAACACCGCTAATTGAAATTGTCTCCGAGCCGGAGATGGCCTCAGCGGAAGAGGCGGTGGCTTATGCCCGTAAGATTCACGCGATTGTCCAATACATAGGAATCTGCGATGGCAATATGCAGGAAGGCTCGTTCCGGGTCGATGCCAACGTCTCGGTGCGTGAAAAAGGCCAGACCGAGCTGGGCACCCGCACCGAAATAAAGAACCTCAATTCATTCCGATTTTTACAGCGAGCGATTGAATTTGAGATAGAGCGTCAAATCGATGTCATTGAATCAGGCCAGTCGGTGGTGCAGGCAACCCGTCTTTATGATCCGCAAAAGGATGAAACCCGTCTAATGCGCACCAAGGAAGAAGCCGAAGATTATCGCTACTTCCCTGATCCTGATCTGTTGCCGATCACACTTAGTGAGGCACAAATTGAGCAGTGGCGCGCCGAGCTACCCGAATTGCCGGATGCTAAAGCAGAGCGTTATCAGGCTGAATACGGTTTGAATCGCTACGATGCCACCGTGCTGACCGCATCGCGCGCTACTGCCAATTATTTTGAGGCCGTGCTCTCAGCCTACCCCAAAAACCCTAAGCTCGCGGCTAACTGGGTGCAGGGAAGTTTAGCAGCCTTGCTTAATCGGCTGGAAATTGATGCGTCGCAATCACCAGTCAAGCCTGAGGTTTTGGCGACATTACTAGAGCGGATTGATGATGGCACATTATCCAATAAGCTCGCTCGCGAAGTGTTTGAGGTGCTGGCGGAAGATACGGATAAAACCGTGGATGGCATTATCGAGGAGCGTGGCTTAAAGCAGATCACCGATAGCAGTGAGATTGAAGCGCTGGTCGATAAAGTCATTGCCGATAATCCCGGTCAGGTAGCAGCCTACCGCGGTGGTAAGGACAAACTGTTTGGCTTCTTTGTTGGCCAGGTTATGAAAGCTACCGGCGGTAAGGCCAACCCCAAAGCGGTCAATGAGATTTTAAAATCGCGTTTGGATAGCTAAACATTGCCCTTCGACCATTTGGCCAT
>DRZW01000114.1 GCA_011380105.1 Halothiobacillaceae bacterium | reverse complement strand
GGCTTAGGTTGCGATTTGGCAGAGCGGCTTTGATTTTTTTCCTCGTTGGCAAAGGCGCGTTTTTTCTCGCTAATCGCCCGACGGTAGTCTTGTAAATCGCCATCGAACACTTCAGCGCGGCCATCATGTACCCACCAGAAACGGTCGCAGACCATCTCGATGAGGTTTTTATCATGCGAGATCAATAATAGTGCGCCTTCAAAACTTTGTAAGGCGGCGGCTAATGCCTCGCGCATGTCCAAATCGAGGTGGTTGGTGGGCTCGTCCAAAATCAACAGATTGGGCGCATCCCAAACCAATAGCGCCAGGGCCAGACGGGCTTTCTCGCCGCCTGAAAAAGGGGCGATTAACTCAAACACCCGGTCGCCGACAAATCCGAACCGGCCTAGAAAATCACGTAATTGCTGCGTGCTGGCCTTTTTACCGGCATGGCGCTCTAACGCTTGCAAGGCCGTGTCGCGGGGGTCGAGCTGCTCAAGCTGGTGTTGGGCATAATAACCCACCTTAACCCCCGGTGAGATCAGCCGGGTGCCGCCTTTAAGATTACTGCCGTGGGCGATGGCGCGGATTAAGGTGGTCTTGCCCGCCCCGTTAGGGCCGAGCACGCCAATCCGGTCGTCGCGGCGGATTTGCAGATTAACATGCTCGATCAGCGGTTTTTCACCGTAACCAATTTGCAGGTCTTCGAGTACCACCATCGGATCCGGGCTGCGCTCGGCGGGGCGGAAGGTGAACGAAAAGTCACTGTCGGCGTGGGCGGCGTGGATGGTTGGCAGGCGTTCTAAGGCCTTGATCCGGCTTTGTGCCTGTTTTGCTTTAGTGGCTTTAGCCCGAAAACGATCGATAAACCTCTGCAGGCGCTGTTGTTCGCGCTGGATTTTCGCGGACATCGCCTGATCCTGCGCCATTTTTTCGGCACGCATGGACTCAAACTCACTATAGTGGCCGGTGTAGAGGTGTAATTTTTGGTTTTCGATATGCGCAATGTGGGTGCAGACGTGATCGAGAAAATCCCGATCATGCGAGACCACAACCAGCGAACCAGGGTAACGGGTTAGCCAGTCGCCCAGCCAAAAGACCGCATCGAGATCTAAGTGGTTGGTTGGCTCATCCAGCAACAATAGATCGCTTGGGGCGATTAGGGCCCGAGCCAGATTCAGGCGCATCCGCCAGCCACCAGAGAAGGATGCCACCGGTGCATCGATCTGCTCAGGCTTAAAGCCCAAACCATCGAGCAGGCGTGCTGCCCGCGCCCGAGCCGTAAAGCCCCCGGCCTGCTCAAAGGCAGGGTATAGCTCGGCTAGCGTCATGCCATCGTTTTCAGCCTCTGCTTTGCGGATTTTTTCGGCTAAGTGCGTATAGGGTTTATCCCCTGAGAGCACATATTCAATGGCCGGTTGATCCAGAGCCGGGGTTTCTTGTGCCACTGTGGCTAGTTGCTGACCGCCGGCGCGTTTAATCTCGCCGGCATCGGCGGCAAGTTTGCCCTCAATTAATGATAACAGGCTGGATTTGCCGGTGCCGTTTTTGCCAACCAGGCCGAGGCGCTGGCCGGGGTGGAGGGTGAGGTTGGCGTCTTTTAGTAGCAGTTTGCCATTTTGACGCAGGCTGACCGATTGCAGTTGAATCATAAAAGGGCACTTTTGGCGCAAAAAAGCCGCTGGACTCAACGGTAAATTGAGTGTCAGCGGCTTTTCTGAATGAATTGGTCGGAGTGGCAGGATTCGAACCTGCGGCCCCTACGTCCCGAACGTAGTGCTCTACCAAGCTGAGCTACACTCCGAAACAACATAGGCTAGTGGTTGCGCTCCACACTGATCACCGCAAGCGATGCGAGTGCTTTACGATAAGCGGTATCGGGTAATATCGATAACGCTCCAATGGCTTGTTCAGCCGCCTGTGATGCGAGCGCAGAAGTATAATCGAGTGCACCGGTTCGTTCAACCGCTGCAATAATCTTTTCCAGGTCGGTGTCCGTCCGTGTCTCGATGGCATGTCGGATCAGGTTCACCGTGGCGCTATCATCTTGTTCTGCAGCCACAGACATGGCGCGAATGAGCGGCAGGGTTGGCTTGCCTTCGGCCAGATCATCGCCGACATGCTTGCCGGTTTCGGCTTCATTGCCGCGATAATCGAGTAAATCGTCGGTGATCTGAAAAGCCCGCCCCAGAAAGGTGCCGTAATCAGCCAGCGCCTGGCAGATGGCCTGGGGTTGATCGGTGAGCACGCCGGCCAATCGGGTTGCCGCTGCAAACAGGGTGGCTGTTTTGCGATCAATAACCTCCAGGTAGCACGCTTCACTTAAATCGGCATCGCCAATGTTCATCAGTTGCATCACCTCACCCTCGGCAATGCGGTTGGTGGCTGAAGAGAGCACAGCCATCACCTCGGGTTTATCTACGCTCACCATCATCTCAAAGGCGCGGGAATAAAGAAAATCGCCGGTTAATACTGATGCAGCATTGCCAAAGACCGCATTGGCGGTTTCATTGCCACGGCGTAATGTGGATTCATCGACCACATCATCGTGCAGCAGGGTTGCGGTATGAATAAATTCCACCACCGCGGCTAGTTCTGCTGCTTGTTCCCGGATTTTTTCATCCGCCTGTGGACTGACTGCACGCGCAGCAAGCATATGCAGCAGCGGGCGAAAACGCTTGCCGCCTGAGTGAATTATATAAGCACTGAGTTGGTTAATTAGTGCGACATCAGAGGAAAGCCGCCGGGTGATGACCTGATCGACCTGCCGCATGTCATCGGCGATAAGTTCACGGATTTGTTCGAGGGTCATATCCATGGTGGGCGTGGGCACCTCCGGGCTGGTGTTGTTATGACTAAGAGCGCGAGCGGGAGAAGATGATGGCTTTAATGCCATTAACTTCTGGGTTTGTCGCTTTGGCTCTCAGAGAGTCAATTTAGTGAGTAAACCTTACATTAAGCGGGGCCGGGGCGCATCAGTATCCTATCAAAAGCCGTTTTTATGCCTGATTTAAGGCGGCGGTTGTTGCGGGTTAAGTGGCGAGAAAAAAAACCATTTAACCCGGGTTTCGTATGGGTTAATTGGTCTTTTTATTATTCTGCATCAGAATACAAACAAGTAAAAATAGATTGTTGTGGAATTTTATCCCGGAGAAGCCTAGCTGATGCGATGGTTTTCGTCGTCTATTCAAAACGTTTGCGTAGATTTTCGATCATTTCACCGGTGGTATCGCGACCGCGTTCGAAGAGATTAGACGCACCTTGTTTTCCATCCTGCCAGGCGCTGCTGGCGGTGTCCCGGGTGGCCTCCCAGCTTTCTCTGGCCATCTCGCGGGCGGTTTGCCACCAGTCATCATCCGCCGGTTGGCTGGCTTTGATCTTGGCGATGTCCTCGCCTAAAAACACCACATAGGAAAGTTTTTCCACTGAATCCCCAGCATGTGTGGCGACGGCAAAACCGGAGCTGGGAATAAAGCGCGGCTGCTCATCCTCATTTAAGGTGACCAATAAGCCGGCTAACTGCATGTCCTCGTCGAGGAGCATATCGGTAACCGCCCCTTCGATATTTTCGGCATTATCGGCTGCGTATACCGGCGCACCGATCAGATTGGAGGCAGAATACAACCCCTGAGGCTGAGGATCGGCTGGTGGGTTATCTGCATTCGTATCGGCCAAAGTGCTCGATGCAAGCCATAGCAAGCTGGCCGCGAAAACAAAATGGCCCGGTATGTTGGTTCTTTTTGGCATCGTTGCTGCCCTCATCATTGGTTGACCGTTCTGGAGCTTGGAGATCACCACACAATAATGCCACATTTTAAGTTATCCCCGCAGGCGCTGGGCATGCTGTTTGCCGCCTTTGCTACCTGGGGGATTTTGCGTGAGCCGGTCGCACGGCACACCTGGTTTGCGATGATCTTCGCGCTGGTTTCGGGGTTATTGGTGTTTTCCGGCAGTTTGCAGGGTGATGGCTTAATCGGGGATTTATACGCACTGGGGCGGCGGCCTCGCTCGGGCTTAATTTCATCCTCTTGCGTCGTTATGCCAGTGTGCCTCGGTTACAGGCCGTCGGTGGCGAGTTCAACACGCTGATGGCTTGACCATTTGCCGCACCGTTGTCTTTAACGGCGGAAAGTTATGCGGTGTTAGCTTTGATGGGCATGGTACAGATGCCGCTGGCACTGGGGTTGTTATCAACGGCAAACCGTTATCTGCCTTCCCCAGCGGTGAGTTTGTTTATGTTGACTGAAATGGCGCTTGCCCCGATTTGGGTCTGGCTTTGGTTCGCCGAATGGCCGGGTGTTGTTACTCTGATTGCTGCTGTCATTTTGCTGGCCACCTTAATTTGTGCATAGCTGGATCTCTTTGCGGGCAGAGTAGGCGGGGCAGAAAGTATGTGTAAGTGATATAAAAGCCTGGCTTGGGATTGTTTTTTTGATTCGGGCTATTTGAATTATTAGTGGCTGCTGATGCGCCCAAAAAAACCCGGCGCAGGGCCGGGTTAGTCATTTGTAAATCCAGTATAGATTTATGCGGGAACGCGACCTTTGAGCATTTGGTAGTAAAACGGCTTGATCGCGTGCACCTTAAACTGCCACCAGATCCAGCGTGGTTTGGTTTGGTCGATCAGTGGAAAAGTGGGCACCAGCTCATAATCAAAGTTAAACTCGGCTAGTGCCGCACGGCCCAAACCAGTAATCAATGGGCAGGAGGTGTAGCCGTCGTAGCGCGCTTCCAGTTCCTTGTCCGCAATCATTGCGATTAGGTTCTCTGCTGCGACCGGTGCTTGGATTTTAACGCTGGCGGCGGTTTTGCCCACCGGAATGCCGTTGATATCACCAACCCCAAATACATTCGGATAACGGTTGTGCTGCAAGGTGTACTGATCCACATCTAGCCAGCCACCTTCTGCGAAACTGCCTTCCTGATGAGCCAGCGCGCTGTTGCGAACCACATCCGGGGCACGCATGGGGGGCACGACGTGGATGTAGTCATAGTCATAGGTCACATCCCCGTCTTGAGTGGAGAATGTGGCCTTGCGTGCACCCGGATCAATGGCTTTCAGCACATGGTGGTAGGTGTATTCAATCCCCTTCTCTTCATATAAATTATGCACTAATTCGTTGAAATCAGGCTGGCTAAATAATCTATCTGAATTGGAGAGGTATAAAAATTCACCCTTGTCGCGGGTACCGGCATCACGCATCCGCGATTCGGTTAAAAAAGTCATTTTTAACGGGGCACCGGCACATTTAATCGGCGTGGCAGGGACGGTGAACAAGGCTGTGCCGCCTTTGTCGATAAATTTCTGTGACTCCTCAAGGGTGGCGAGTGCGGCATCAACGCCGTTATACACCGAGCCAATGCCCTCGCGGCCAATCAAGCTTTCATTCATGCCTTCAATGGCGGTGTAATCCAAATGACAGCCTGTTGCCACAATGAGGTAGTCATAACTGATTTCTTCACCCTTGCCGGTTACAACCTTGTTAGCGTCCGGATCGAAGGCGGCAACAGTGTCTTTAACCCAGTTGACATCACGCGGCATGTAATCAGCGTTTTGGGCCTGTACATCGCGGTCGTCATAAACGCCGCTGGCGACCAAAGTCAGGCCCGGCTGATAGAGGTGGATCTCGCGTTTATCAATAATGGTGATCTTCGCGCCTTTTAACCAGCGTTGCAGCTTGG
>DRZW01000116.1 GCA_011380105.1 Halothiobacillaceae bacterium | reverse complement strand
GGCGAGTGGTGATCCGGTAATTGTGCCCTCGCAGGACATCGTGCTTGGTGTTTACTACATGACGCGCGAGAAGCGCCATGCGCGCGGTGAAGGCATGGCCTTTGCGAGCGTAGATGAGGTTCAGCGCGCCTATGAGAGCGGCCAGGTTGAATTATCGGCCCGTATTCGAGTGCGCATCACCGACTTTAAGCGTACCGAAGATCAGGTTGAGTCCTATACCCGCATTGTTGAAACCGTTGCCGGCCGTGCGATGTTATACCGTTTGGTTCCGGATGGTGTCCCGTTTGAGCAGGTCGACAAAGATATGGGTAAAAAGCCCATCTCAGCCCTGCTTAACTACGTCTATCGTCACCTAGGTACCAAAGAAACGGTCATCTTTGCCGATCAATTAATGTATGCCGGTTTCCATTACGCGACGCGTTCTGGTATCTCAATCTGTGCTGATGACATGATTGTGCCTGAATCGAAAGAAACCGAGCTTGCCCAGGCAGAGGCCGAGGTTAAAGAAATCCAGGATCAGTACGCCCAGGGTTTGGTAACCGAAAAAGAACGTTACAACAAAGTCGTCGATATCTGGTCGCACGCTAACGACAACATCTCCAGAGCGATGATGGAGCAGATCGGTTCGCGTAAAACCACGGATGAAAATGGCAATGAAATCATAGAAAACTCCTTTAACGCCATTTTCATGATGGCCGATTCCGGTGCCCGGGGTTCGGCGGCGCAGATTCGTCAGCTAGCCGGGATGCGCGGGTTGATGACTAAACCAGATGGCTCGATTATCGAAACCCCGATTACCGCGAACTTCCGTGAGGGTCTTAACGTACTGCAGTACTTTATTTCCACTCATGGTGCACGCAAAGGTTTGGCTGACACGGCACTGAAAACCGCGAACTCAGGTTACCTGACCCGTCGTCTGGTGGATGTTGGTCAGGATCTGGTTGTTACCCAAGATGACTGCGGTACCAAATCCAGAGGGTTGAAGATTACAGCGGTGATCGAAGGCGGAGATGTTGTTGAGACCCTGGGAGCTCGAATCCTTGGTCGGGTGCTCTCAGAAGATCTAATTGATCCGGATACCGGTGAGGTATTATTTAAGAAAGACACGCTGCTCGATGAGAAGAAAGTTAATCAGATCGAGCAATCCGGGATTGATGAAGTCTGGGTACGCTCGGTCATCACCTGTGAGTCGCGTCATGGTGTCTGTGCAAAATGCTATGGACGCGATCTGGCGCGTGGTGAGCTGGTTAATATCGGTGAAGCCATTGGCGTTATCGCTGCACAATCGATTGGTGAGCCGGGCACGCAGTTGACGATGCGTACTTTCCATATCGGGGGTGCGGCTTCACGGTCAGCAGCGGCAAGTTCAGTTGAAAACAAAGCTGCCGGTTCAGTACGCCTACATAACATTAAAACCGTGGTTAACCGGGATGAGGAAGCCATCGCGGTTACGCGTTCTGGCGAAATTGGCATGCTCGACGAACAGGGTCGTGAGCGTGAGCGCTATAAGATTCCTTATGGTTCGGTTATCCGGGTTCGCGAAGGTCAGAAAGTCGAAGCAGGTACCACACTGGCGAACTGGGATCCGCACACCCATCCGGTTATCTCCGAGGTTGAAGGTTTTGCCCGCTTTTCTGACTTCATTGAAGGTCAGACGGTGCGCTCGGAAACTGATGAAATCACCGGCCTGACTTCACAGGTTGTGATCGACCCATCGCAACGTACTGGTGCGGCCAAGGATATGCGCCCGTCTGTTGCGCTGATCAACAGCAAAGGTGATCCGGTTTGCCTGCCTGGTACGGATTTGCCCGCGGTTTATGTATTGCCGCCCGGTGCGATTATCGGTATCACCGATGGTGGCGAGGTTCAGGTGGGTGACGTCGTGGCCAGGATTCCTCAGGAATCACAAAAAACCCGTGACATCACCGGTGGTCTGCCGCGTGTGGCCGATTTATTTGAAGCGCGTAAGCCGAAAGAACCGGCCATCCTCGCTGAGCATTCCGGTACGGTCAGCTTTGGCAAGGAAACCAAAGGCAAACAGCGTTTGATCATTACCGACGAGAACAACGAAGCACATGAAACGCTGATTCCCAAATTCAGAACCATCAATGTATTTGAAGGCGAGCATGTTGAACGCGGTGAGGTTATCTCGGATGGCGAGTTAGTGCCTGCTGATATTCTGCGTCTGCGTGGTGTGGCGGAACTAGCAGACTACATCGTCAAAGAAGTGCAAGATGTATATCGCCTCCAAGGTGTGCGCATTAACGATAAACACATCGAAGTGATTGTGCGGCAAATGCTCCGCAAGGTTGAGGTCACTGAACCTGGTGATTCCAGATTCTTGCGTGGTGATCAGGTTGATAAAGCGCGGATCATGGAAGAAAACGCCATGCTTCAGGAACAAGGGAAACTCCCTGCACAATATACTCCAATGCTGCTGGGCATTACCAAAGCCTCACTGGTTACCGAATCGTTTATTTCCGCCGCCTCGTTCCAAGAAACCACTCGGGTGTTGACGGATGCCGCTACCCGAGGCGGTATTGACGAGTTACGCGGTTTGAAAGAAAACGTCATTGTGGGTCGCCTGATACCGGCGGGTACCGGGTTAGCGCACCATATGGATCGCCGTCGTCGTCGAAATCAAGCAGTGGAAAACGCTCGGGCGTTGTTCTCACAAGACGACACGGTAGAAAGTTAAGTCGGCAAGGCATGCTGTGGTGTGATTGTCGTTGACATCAAAGAATCAAGTGCTTAGAATCACTGCCTTTTGTGACGGGGTTAACCCCGTTACCTAGGTTTCTGCTCGGAGAATACGGATAATGGCTACAATTAATCAGCTCGTGCGAAAGCCGCGCAAGCGTGTGGTCGAAAAGACCAACGTGCCTGCGCTGCAAAGTTGCCCGCAACGTCGCGGCGTTTGTACACGTGTTTACACAACTACCCCAAAAAAGCCTAATTCGGCACTACGTAAAGTTGCTCGGGTACGCCTGACCTCAGGCTATGAAGTTTCTGGCTATATTGGTGGTGAAGGTCACAACCTGCAAGAACACTCAGTCGTGCTGATCCGTGGTGGCCGGGTAAAAGATTTGCCAGGTGTTCGTTATCACGTCGTGCGCGGCAGCCTCGATACACAGGGTGTTGAAAAGCGCCGCCAAGGTCGCTCCAAGTACGGTGCGAAACGTCCCAAGAGCTAATTTACAGTAGATATTTGCTATGCCAAGAAGAAGAGAAGTTCCCAAGCGCGAAATCCTTCCAGATCCCAAGTATGGGAATGTGACGGTCGCGAAATTTGTCAACATGATTATGCTTAACGGCAAGAAGTCCGTAGCTGAGCGTATCCTCTACGGTGCGATGGACATCGTTGAAGAGAAAGGTAAAGGCCATCCAGTTGAAGTGGTTGAACGAGCGCTGGAAAATGTCGCCCCGTCGGTTGAGGTTAAGTCCCGCCGTGTTGGTGGTGCCACCTACCAGGTGCCGGTCGAAGTACGCCCGGTTCGTCGTTCATCGCTGGCTATGCGCTGGATGATCGAAGCAGCTCGCAAGCGTGGTGAGAAAACCATGGCTGCCAAATTGGCCGGTGAGCTGCTTGACGCTGCTGAAAATCGCGGTGCTGCGGTTAAAAAGCGTGAAGATACGCATCGCATGGCAGAAGCTAATAAGGCATTCGCCCATTTCCGCTGGTAAAAATTAAGAGGTAATTTCCGTGTCCCGAACCACACCGCTTGAGCGCTATCGCAATTTTGGCATCATGGCGCACATTGACGCCGGCAAAACAACGACCAGTGAGCGAATTCTCTTTTACACTGGTGTTTCGCACAAGATCGGCGAAGTTCACGATGGCGCTGCAACCATGGATTGGATGGAGCAGGAACAAGAGCGTGGTATTACGATCACCTCTGCTGCTACCACCGCTTTCTGGCAGGGTATGGATCAACAGTTCGAGCGTCACCGCTTAAACATTATTGATACCCCGGGCCACGTCGATTTTACCATTGAGGTTGAGCGTTCGCTGCGTGTACTTGATGGCGCGGTATTCGTGCTCTGTGCTGTTGGTGGTGTGCAGCCGCAATCTGAAACTGTTTGGCGCCAAGCAAATAAATATGACGTTCCTCGTCTGGCCTTCGTCAACAAAATGGATCGCCAAGGTGCAGACTTCTTCCGGGTAATGGATCAACTTAAAAAGCGCTTGGGTGCTAAGCCGGTACCGATCGTTATACCAATTGGCTCTGAAGATCAGTTCGAAGGCGTGGTTGACTTGATTCGCATGAAGGCGATCTACTGGAATACCAAAGATGCCGGCATGACCTATGAGCAGCGCGATATTCCAGCCGAGCTGTTGGACGATACCAAGGCTTACCGCGAGCAAATGATTGAAGCGGCGGCTGAGTGCGACGAAGAAACCATGGACAAGTACCTTGAAAGTGGTGAATTGTCTGAAGAAGAAATCAGGGAAGGTATTCGTAAGCGGACGCTGGCGAACGAAATCATCCCTGCATTCTGTGGCACAGCCTTCAAAAACAAGGGCGTTCAGCGTCTGCTCGATGGTGTGATTGAATTCCTACCGGCGCCGACAGAGGTGCCTGATGTTCGTGGTGTAACCATGGACGGAGAGCCGGATGCCCGTAAAACCAGCGATGAATCCCCGTTCTCGGCGCTGGCATTCAAAATCATGACCGATCCGTTTGTTGGTTCACTTGCGTTCTTCCGCGTTTATTCCGGCGTAGTCAATGCTGGTGATGCAGTTTTGAACTCGACCAAAAATCACCGTGAGCGCATGGGTCGGATTTTGCAAATGCACTCAAATAGTCGAGAAGAGATTAAGCAGGTGTTTGCCGGCGACATCGCCGCCGCTGTGGGCTTGAAGAATGTGACGACTGGTGACACGCTCTGTGATCCCCAAAACCCGATTATTCTTGAGCGCATGGAATTCCCGGATCCAGTTATCTCGGTAGCGGTTGAGCCAAAGACCAAGGGTGACCAAGAGAAAATGGCGCAAGCGCTGGGTCGTTTGGCGCAAGAAGACCCCTCGTTCCAGGTGCGTACCGACGAGGAGTCTGGGCAGACCATTATATCCGGCATGGGTGAGCTGCACCTCGAGATCCTGGTTGATCGCATGCGTCGTGAATTCAAGGTTGATGCTAATATCGGTAAGCCCCAAGTTGCCTACCGTGAAACGATTCGCGGCAAGGTTGAAGAGGAAGGTAAGTTCGTTCGTCAGTCAGGTGGTCGCGGTCAGTATGGTCACGTCAAGATCATTTTAGAACCACTTGAAGAGGGCGGTGGTTACGAATTTGTCAACCAGATTGTAGGTGGTGTGGTTCCTAAAGAATACATCCCAGCTGTTGATAAAGGCATCTATGAGCAGGCGCAGAATGGTGTGATCGCGGGCTATCCGATGGTCGATGTCAAGGTGACCTTGATTGATGGCTCCTACCACGAAGTCGATTCTAGCGAAGCCGCCTTTAAAATAGCCGGTTCAATGGCCTTCAAGGCAGCAGCTGCCAAGGCGAATCCGGTGCTGCTCGAACCGATGATGCGTGTTGAGATAGAAACCCCTGAGGAGTACATGGGTGATGTCATCGGTGATATTAATCGCCGCCGCGGTATGGTTCAGGGCATGGAAGATGTCCCGGGTGGCAGCAAGCAGATTAAAGCTGAGGTTCCGTTATCAGAAATGTTTGGTTATGCGACAGATC
>DRZW01000113.1 GCA_011380105.1 Halothiobacillaceae bacterium | reverse complement strand
GCCCGGCATTGGTCGCCACGGCCAAATCCGCGATGAAGGTGTCTTCGGTCTCACCCGAGCGGTGTGACATCACATTCCGATAACCGTGCTCATCGGCTAATTTCATGGCTGCCAGTGTTTCAGTCAGCGATCCGATCTGATTCACTTTAATTAAAATGGCATTAGCGATGCCTTTATCGATGCCTTCACGCAGAATCTTTTCATTAGTGACAAATAAATCATCACCGACCAGTTGCACCTTGTCAGCCAAGCGTTCGGTCAGCAGCTTCCAGCCATCCCAGTCGCCTTCGTCCATACCATCTTCAATCGACAAAATCGGATATTTATCGACCCAAGCCGCTAGCAGGTCAACCATTCCGGCAGCATCGAGCTTACGGTCCTCACCAGCCAGATTGTACTGTCCGTTTTCATAGTATTCGGAGCTAGCCGCATCCAAACCGATAAACACATCCTGCCCAGGCTGATAACCAGCTTTTTCGATCGCCTCGATAATGACCTCAATCGCCGCCTCGTTAGAAGGCAGATCTGGGGCGAAGCCGCCCTCATCACCAACCGCGGTGTTTAGACCACGTTGTTGCAATACCCCTTTTAAGGCGTGGAACACTTCCACACCATAGCGCAGCGATTCAGAGAAACTCGGCGCACCGGCTGGAATGATCATAAACTCCTGCATATCAATGGAGTTATCCGCGTGGGCACCACCGTTGATGATATTCATCATCGGCACCGGCAAGGTTACCGCCTGATCACCGCCTAAATAGGCAAACAGTGATGAGCCGCGCACCTGAGCACCGGCCTGTGCTGCGGCCATTGATACTGCCAAGATGGCATTGGCGCCTAGGCGAGATTTGTTATCGGTACCGTCAAGCTCGAGCATTCTCGCATCAATGCCGTCCTGATCGAATACCGACATACCTTTGATGGCATCAGCAATTTCTGTATTGACGTTTTCCACAGCCTTGCGCACGCCTTTGCCAGCAAAACGTGCCGCATCGCCATCGCGCAATTCGATTGCCTCACGCGCTCCGGTAGAAGCACCGGAGGGTACGATCGCACGGCCCATAAATCCGCCGGAGACATGAACCTCGGCCTCGACGGTTGGATTACCGCGTGAATCAATCACCTCACGCGCATTTACTTTCTCGATGGCAGCCATGCACATTCTCCTCTGAAATTCGAAAAAGGTTTTATTATTTTAATAAATGATGACCATAAATTAGCTTACCGGCAGACATCAGACCGCCGACACTGGGTTTGGGTTTATGTAAGACCCAGCCGGGAATTTTCTGCAAACCCCGATGCCTTCACGGTGCGATCCAATGTCACTAGGGTTAACAGAAGATCGGCCAGCTCATCCAGCGGCCAGGCATTCGGGCCATCAGATAGTGCTTTATCCGGATTGGGATGGGTTTCCATAAATAGCCCCGAGATCCCGGCTGCCACCGCGGCACGGGCCAGCACCGGCACAAATTCGCGTTGCCCGCCAGAGGCATTACCCAGCCCGCCAGGTTGCTGGACGGAATGAGTGGCATCGAATACAACTGGCGCACCAATGGTACGCATCGATGCCAACCCACGCATATCTGAAATCAGATTGTTATAGCCAAAGGAGGCTCCACGCTCGCAGACCATGATTTTATCATTGCCGGTTGCGCGGGCTTTTTCGACCACATTGCCCATGTCCCAAGGAGCCATAAACTGCCCCTTTTTGATATTAACTGGCCGACCGCAACTAGCCACTTTCTGGATAAAATTGGTCTGACGGCATAAAAATGCCGGGGTTTGTAACACATCCACCACTGAGGCCACTTCATCGAGTGGGGTGTCCTCGTGGACATCGGTTAATACCGGCAGATCAAATTCTTTTTTTACCGATTCGAGAATTTTCAACCCCTGTTCTAAACCCGGGCCGCGATAACTCGATAACGACGAGCGGTTAGCTTTATCAAACGAACTTTTATAAATAAAGGGGATACCCAGCGTCCCGGTCATTTCCTTTAACTGACCTGCGGTCTGTTGCGCTAAATCTTCGGATTCAATCACGCAAGGGCCGGCAATCAGAAAAAGTGGCTGATCTAAGCCTACTTTATATCCAAGTAAATCCATCTAACTTTACTCTCGTTCGTGGGCTTGGGCACGCTGGGCAATCGCTGCATGAATAAAGGCATTAAACAGCGGGTGCCCATCGCGCGGGGTAGAACGAAACTCTGGATGGAACTGACAACCGAAGAAAAACGGGTGATCAGCAAGTTCAACAGTCTCGGCCAGCTCGTTCTCCAAAGACCAACCAGAAAAAACCATACCAGCCTGCTCCAATGGTTGACGGTAACGGTTATTAAACTCGTAACGATGACGATGGCGCTCATTGATTTCAGCGCTCTGATAAATCCGCGCAGCGAGCGTATTTGGCGTGATGCGACAGCGCTGCGCACCAAGGCGCATTGTACCGCCTAAATCGGTATGCTCATCGCGCTTTTGTTTCTCGCCGCTTTGATCTTGCCACTCGGTAATCAGGCCAATGACCGGATCGGCCGCATCTTTTTTAAATTCGGTGGAGTGAGCACCCGTAATGCCAGCCACGTTGCGGGCATATTCAATCACCGCCACCTGCATACCCAGACAAATGCCTAAAAAGGGTTTTTGCTGCTCACGGGCATAACTAACAGCGGCAATCTTGCCCTCCACACCCCGAGCACCAAAACCGCCAGGCACCAGAATGGCGTCCATCTGCTCTAAGGCCGCCGTGCCATCGTGCTCAAACCGCTCGGAATCAAAATAATGGATATTAACCCGAGTGCGCGTTTGAATTCCGGCATGCAGCAGGGCTTCATTGACACTTTTGTAGGCATCTACCAGATCGACATATTTGCCCACCATGCCGATATCGACGATTCTATCCGGCTTGGTTTGCGCCTCGACAACCCGATCCCATTCGGTCAAATCGGCGGGGTCTGCATCGATGTGCAGTTTACGTAATACGATTTCATCGAGCTTCTGGGCATGCAGCAAACGCGGGATGCGGTAGATGGTATCCGCATCCAAGGCAGAAATAACCGCGTCTGCATCCACATTGGTAAACAGGGCAATCTTGCGGCGCTCATCTTCCGGCAACGCTACCTCAGAGCGGCACACCAATACATCCGGTTGAATACCAATGGAACGCAGCTCCTTAACCGAATGCTGCGTGGGCTTAGTTTTAACCTCGCCGGCGGCCTTGATATAAGGAACTAAAGTTAGGTGCATGAAGATGGCATGTTTTCGGCCAAGCTCGACGCCTAGCTGGCGGATGGCCTCAAGGAAAGGGAGCGATTCAATATCACCGACCGTGCCGCCAATTTCAATCAGCGCGACATCATAGCCCTTCGCCCCTTCAAGCACGCGACGCTTAATTTCATCGGTGACATGCGGGATAACCTGCACCGTCCCACCGAGATAATCCCCGCGACGCTCACGGCGAATAACCGACTCATAAACCCGGCCGGTGGTAAAGTTATTGCGGCGACTAACCGGGGTGCGGACAAAACGCTCATAATGACCTAAATCGAGATCTGTCTCTGCGCCATCATCGGTAACAAACACCTCACCATGCTGAAACGGGCTCATGGTGCCAGGGTCAACGTTAATGTAAGGGTCGAGCTTCATCAGGGTGACGCGCAATCCGCGCGATTCCAGCAATGCGGCCAACGAGGCGGCCGCAATGCCCTTACCCAGCGAGGAGACAACACCACCGGTTACAAAGACGAATTTGGTCATTGAGAAAATTCACTTTAACGTTTTTGGGCGACCCTGTGGGTTTTAAGCGGGTCACATATTGCAATTCTTGCGGCTACTATACCCGAAACCCCGAAACCGGTAAATCGCGTCATTTGCGCCCAACCCCGGCGAAAAATCGAAACAATCATGTCAAATCAAACACTTTCCAAACCCGTAACCAGCAAACAAACCCAACCACACGAACAACTCACCTGGTTGGTTGAAAAACATCGCCATCATTCGTTTCAAAAGCCCATAGCCCGCTACAACCAACAAGCCTTTGATCAAATCGCCCCACTAGTGGAGCAACATCAAGGTGCGCTGCTATTGGATTCAGGCTGCGGCACGGGAGATAGCACCCGGCAACTGGCAGAGCTTTATCCGCAAGCATTGGTCATTGGCGTGGATCGCTCTGCCGACCGGCTTTCACGCCAGCGAGCAAACACGCCGGATAACTGTCTGCTAATCCGGGCTGATCTGATTGATTTCTGGCGTTTGGCTAATCGGGCAAACTGGCCCATTGATGACCATTACCTGCTCTACCCGAACCCGGAGCCAAAACCTGGCCATTTAAAGCGTCGCTTTCACGGCCACCCGGTATTCCCAACGCTAACCACATTAAGCAGACGACTTCAGGCACGCAGCAATTGGTGGGTCTATCTGGCTGAACTACAACAGGCTTTAGGCCAGTTTGGAATTGAAAGCCAAATCAGCAATATCAGCCACCAAAGCGCCCCACCCATAACTCTATTTGAGCAAAAATACCGCCAAAGCGGACACCAACTCTGGCGACTGGATGCCCAATTGGCAGACGACTGATACAATAACCTTTTATTTATTACCACGCCATTTCGGCAAAATCCTCATGATTCAATACCCTGATATAAATCCGGTGGCACTCGCTATCGGCCCGGCAGAAATACACTGGTACGGGCTGATGTATGTCATCGGCTTTGCCCTGGCCTGGGCACTAGGGCGTTGGCAAGTCAGCAAAGGCCTGGCTACGCTGAAAGCTGGACAGGTGGATGATTTATTGTTTTATGCCGCTATCGGCGTAATTGTCGGTGGCCGGGTGGGGTATATCCTGTTTTATCAGTTTGATGCCATTGCAGCCGACCCGGCACGCATAATCCGCGTATGGGAAGGCGGCATGAGCTTTCACGGCGGGCTGATCGGCGTACTTATTGCCATGGCTATATTCGCCCGCAAAACCGGACTGGCCTTTTTTACCCTGACGGATTTCATCGCCCCGCTGGTACCCGTCGGCTTATTTTTTGGACGGATAGGCAACTTCATTAATGCCGAACTGTGGGGCAAGCCCACCGATGCGCCCTGGGGCATGGTCTTTCCCGGTGCTGGTGATCTGCCCCGGCATCCATCCATGCTGTATGAAGCACTGTTAGAGGGGCTGGTGCTATTTACGGTGCTGTTTATCCTGGCGATCAAACCACGCGCCCGCATGCTCTTATCCGGATTGTTTCTAGCCGGCTACGGTAGTGCGCGTTTTCTGGTGGAATTTCTCCGCGAACCGGATGCACACATCGGCCACTTATGGGGTACAGAGTGGCTCAATATGGGCCATGTGCTCTCCGCACCGATGATTGTCGCCGGGATTATTCTTATTGTGCTGGCACTCAAAACACGCCGAATTGACCCCCGCATCCCGCCGGCATCACAAACCTAGCCCAAATTGAGAAAACCAAACCATGACCCACCCCGAACAACAATACCTGGATTTAATCAACCGGCTGCTAAAACATGGCGACCACCGCGCCGACCGCACGGGCGTTGGTACTCGTGCTTTATTTGGCGAGCAAATGCGATTTGATTTGGCCGACGGCTTTCCGGTTTTCACCACCAAAAGGGTTTATTGGAAAACCGCATTCAAAGAAATGCTGTGGATGCTGCGTGGCGAAACCAACATCCGCCCGTTGCTGGAGCAAAACGTGCATATCTGGAGCG
>DRZW01000087.1 GCA_011380105.1 Halothiobacillaceae bacterium | reverse complement strand
GCATAATGACTCGTTTTGCTTTATTTAAGCCATACTAATTTGCTTTTACTAACACTAAAACCAAACGCCTTAATCCACACTCTATGAGCGCACCGATCACGCCCTTGCCGGCGCCCAAAACGGCCAATGACCCGTTGTTTCTCAAAACCGCCACTGAATTTGGCCGCACCTTAGCTGCTGCCCGTGCAGCTAGCGATCCGCAAAAACCGCTGTTAGTTATTCTTCCAGACAGCCTGAAAGTAAATCAGTTAGCTGAGGCATTAACTTTTTTTGGCTTAAAACCGGCTATCTTCCCCGACTGGGAGGTGCTGCCGTATGATCGTTTCTCACCGCATCAGGATCTGATTTCAGAACGGTTAACCCGATTATGGGAAATGCCACAAGGCAAAGCCAAATTAACCCTGATCGCTGCACCTACCCTGCTACAACGCCTACCCCCACCCGAGTTTGTCACCGCGCAGGGTTTTGTGCTGAAAACTGGGCAAACCCTAGACCGAGAGGCTTATCGTCGCCAATTGGAACAAGCCGGTTACAGCCTGGTTTCACAGGTAGAGCATCACGGTGAATTTGCCCTGCGCGGTGGAATTATTGACGTCTTCCCCATGGGTTCAAACGAACCGGTACGGATTGATTTTTTTGATGATGAAATTGAAACGCTGCGGTATTTTGATCCGGCAAGCCAGCGCTCAATTGAATCGGTCGAGGCCATTACCCTGCTACCGGCACGAGAGTATCCACTCACCGATCAAGGCATTGCCGCCTTCCGCCAAAATTGGCGTAATCAATTCTCCGGCAACCCCAACAAAAGCCCGATATACCGCCAGGTCAGCGAGGGCCTAACCCCAGCTGGTATAGAATCCTATTTACCGTTGTTTTTTGAACAAACCGCCAGCTTCGCCGATTATCTACCCAAAGAAACACAACTGTTTGTGTTTGATGGCGTTGCTAATGCCATTGATCAGTTTATTGAGGAAACCACCGAGCGCTTCGCGCAACGCTCGGGCGATATCGACAACCCTATTCTACCCCCCGATGCGCTCTACCAAACCCCGGATGAATATCAAAGCTGGTTAAAAACCCGATTGCGTTGGCAAATTGTTCGCCCGGATGAGCCCGGCTACACCCAGGCAATCAACATACATGACCAGCCATTGCCCAACTTTCATCAGCAAAGCGCACGCCATGATCTGGTTTTAGAGCGCCTGAATGCATTTTGCCAAGACTTTGACGGGCAGATTGTCTTGGTAGCAGAAAGCCCAGGCCGACGCGAGGCGCTAGCCGAGAAATTACGCCAACACCATCTGGTTCCACATATTGTTGAAAAACCACTTGAGGCGTTAACCTCACCTACCACTGAACCCGTAATACTCACCACCGCCACACTAGAACACGGTGCGATTGTGCCGCTGGATCAGCGCAATATTGCGGTGATCACCGAAACCGATTTATTTGCCGAACGCGTGGCACAAAAGCGCCGCAGAAAGCGCAAAACACGCGATGCCGATGCGATTATCCAAGATCTCAATGATTTAAATATCGGTGCGCCCGTTGTGCACGAGGATCACGGCGTAGGTCGTTTTGGTGGGCTGGTCACCCTCTCGATGAACAATCAGCCACAGGAATACCTACTGCTGTTATATGCCGATGAGGACAAACTCTACGTTCCGGTCTCCTCCCTAGAGTTAATCAGCCGCTATACCGGTGGCGATGAAGAAACCGCCCCATTACATCGACTAGGGTCTGATCAGTGGGAGAAAGCCAAAAAACGCGCTGCTATGGAAGTCCATGATGTTGCCGCTGAATTGCTAGACATCAACGCCCGACGCGCAGCGCGACGTGGCGTGGCCTATTCCATAGATCAACAAGAATATCAAACCTTCGCCGACGAATTTGCTTTTGAGCCAACCGAAGATCAAGCACTGGCTATCGAGCAGGTCTTAGCCGATATGGCAAGCGAGAAACCGATGGATCGGGTGGTCTGTGGAGACGTCGGCTTTGGCAAGACCGAGGTCGCCATGCGCGCGGCCTTTGTCGCCGTGCAAAACCATGCGCAAGTAGCCGTCCTTGTGCCCACCACCCTGCTGGCCGAACAGCATGTCCGCAATTTCAAAGACCGCTTTGCCAACTGGCCGGTGCAAGTGGTGGGCTTATCACGGATGAATTCCGGTAAGAAACTTGAACTAATAAAAGAACAAATCCAGCAAGGCAAGGCTGACATTATTATCGGCACGCACAAACTTTTGCGCAACCAGATTGAATTTGCCAATCTCGGGCTGGTGATTATCGATGAAGAACAGCGTTTCGGAGTGCGCGATAAAGAGCGCTTAAAAGCCCTGCGTGCTGAGGTTGATATGCTCACCCTGACCGCCACACCGATTCCGCGCACGCTCAATATGGCCTTAAGCGGCATTCGAGATCTATCCATTATCGCCACCCCGCCCAAAGAACGCCTGACGGTCAAAACG
Organism: Halothiobacillaceae bacterium; assembly: GCA_011380105.1. GTDB lineage: Bacteria > Pseudomonadota > Gammaproteobacteria > Halothiobacillales > Halothiobacillaceae > Guyparkeria. Next base: position 3,434 of record DRZW01000087.1, on the reverse strand, counting down.
GTGATAATTCGCTGGGACGGCCCACAAATCCGTGAAGCTATTCAACGCGAACTCAAACGCGGCGGTCAGGTGTATTTTTTACACAATGAGGTAAAAACCATTGACCGCTTTGCCCGCCAGATTGAAGAACTGGTACCCGAAGCACGGATTGGCGTTGCTCATGGCCAAATGGGCGAGCGCAACTTGGAGACGGTGATGGCCGACTTCTATCATCAACGCTTCAATGTCTTGGTTTCCACCACCATTATTGAATCCGGCATTGATATACCCACAGCGAACACCATCCTTATTCACCGGGCCGATAAATTCGGACTGGCGCAGTTACACCAGCTACGAGGCCGCGTGGGACGCTCACATCATCGCGCTTACGCCTATTTAATTACCCCTGAACCCAGCGCACTCACCCCCGATGCCCAAAAAAGGCTTGAGGCCATTGCCGCATTGGAAGATTTAGGGGTCGGCTTTACCCTCTCAACCCATGATCTGGAAATCCGGGGCGCGGGTGAATTACTGGGTCGCGGTCAGTCAGGTCGCATGGCCGAGGTGGGTTACCGGTACTACATGCGATTACTGGACCGGGCCGTGGAGGATTTACGTGCCGGACGCACGCCCAACCCCGACAAACCCGTCGAAACACGCAGTACCGAGGTCGATCTGGGCGTGGCCGCGCTATTACCCGGTGACTACATCCAGGATGTTCACACCCGTCTGACCCTCTACAAACGCCTGTCCACGGCTGAAAATAACGATGAACTCGATGAACTAAAAGTCGAACTCATCGACCGCTTTGGCCTACTGCCTGATTCAGTAAAAGCATTAGTAGAAACCCATCGTTTGCGGCTGACCGCTAAACGATTAGGATTGAAAAAAATTGAGCTTACCCACGCCGGCGGGCGCATCAAGTTCAGCGATGAGGCAAAAATCGACCCAGCGGCACTGGTTAAATTGGTACAAAAAGCGCCTGATCAATACAAACTTGGCGCAGACCAACTACGCTATGAGCGAACCCAGTCAACGCTAGATGAACGCCTTGGGCACTTAACCCAACTGTTGCACCAGATTAGCCTCGTGGAAAATGATGCCTGAACAATCAACCCAGCCGCGTCAACTAGCCGAAACCGCACCATTGTGGCGGCGGCTGGCGGCGTTGTTTTATGATCTTTTTTTTGTGATCGCGGTGGTTTTTCTAGCCACTGCTCTGGCCTTATTTGCAACCGGTGGCGAGGCCATTCCACCACACGGGCCGGTGCAATGGCTGTTTCGGGCCTATCTATTAATCTGGGTGGGTGGTTATTTTGTGTATTTCTGGTGTAAATTTGCGCAAACACCCGGCATGAAGGTCTGGCGGATTATGATCTATCGGGAAAGAAAGCAATCCTGCGCTGGGGTTATGACGTTGCGATTTTTCTGGGGCGTACTGTGCATCCTCAGCGCCGGACTTCTTTTCTTCGCTGCAATGCGCAGCGAAAAGCGTCAAACATGGTTCGAACAGCGTACATCGATGCGAGTAATCAAATTAATCAACTAATTTCATAGCAAGTAGATACACCTTGACTTTTACTTGTAACCGTGAGTAGTATATTCGCTAAGTTTCTATTAGAGGTGAAATCCGAAATTGAAAAGTTGCAGTCGTAACTTAATATTGGTTTGCTGAGCGGTAAACCAAACGGCTTTCATCCATCTGGTGCCGTTTGCTTTCCGCTCGCACCTGCGTGAGCGGAAAGCAAGCGGTTTTTTATGCCCGCAATTCAGAAACCCTCTGGCTCATTGCCCAGCATCGGTTTTTCTGTCTATCCAGCCTTTCCGTTTTTCCTGAAAAAAATCATCTTTAGCAGCCTTTGTGAAAAAAAGTTTGGCTAACGTGAAAAACGGGATCAATACAAATGCAAGAACGGAGCATTATCTTTGCCGCAGCGCTGTGTGGCTATTGGCCGCGGCTGCGCTACGGCCAGCCTCCATCATCGTGACGTAACCCTATGTAGTTAAACTGCCCTAACGGCAGCATTTCAATCTAAATCAACAGGTTACCGCCATGATCCAGACTTATAATGTCGCTCAGCTAAAGGAGCTGTTCAACGCCCTTGAGTGGGAAAAAATCACCCCCGAGCAATTAAGCGAGCAATTCGACACCATGCACAATCAGGATATTGCCGAGGCAATGTCCGATCTAAGCGCAACGCAAATGGCTCGTGTCATTGAGATGCTGCCCGAAAAGCGGCGCACCGAGGTGTTCGGCTTTCTCGATCCGATCGCGCAATTTGGCACTATCGACCAGTCAGATGAGGCTGTTGCGCGTCATATTCTCAACACCCTACGCCCCGATGACATGACCGCCCTGCTCGAATCCCTTGAGCCGGAAGAAAGTCAGGCCGTTGTCCGCCTACTCGACCCTAGTCGGGTTAAACAGGCATTGAGCCTGCTCGGTTACCCCGAGGAGAGCGCCGGGCGCTTAATGACGCCTAATTTTATTGCACTCAAACCCGATTGGTCGTTATCTGACGCACTCAAGCACGTCCAAAAATACGCTGCCAGTGGCGAGACGGTAGTTACCCTGTATATCACAGACGAGCGCGGTCGGCTTTTAGGCTGGACTAGTCTGCGCAAGCTAGTACTGGGTGATGCCGATGATAAAGTCGAATCGCTAATCACCGATGACACCATCAGCATAATGGTCTCTGAAGACCGCGAAGAGGCCGCCCGGCTCATTCAGCATTACGATCTAACCGCCCTGCCGGTGGTTGATAACACCGGTGTGCTATTGGGGATGGTCACCATTGATGACGTCATGGATGTAGTCGAGGAAGAAACCACCGAAGACTTTCATAAACTCGGCGGCGTCGGCACGATGTACACCAGTGTGCGTGATGCCAGCATTTTTGAATTATTCAAAAAACGTATCGGTTGGCTGTTGATACTAGTATTTATCGCCATTTTCGCAGCCGGTGCCATTGCCCAGTTCGAAGACACCCTAGAGGCCGTAGTGGTGCTGGCCTTCTTCTTACCGCTGATTATCGACTCCGGCGGCAATGCCGGCTCACAGGGGGCGACCATGATGGTACGCGCTTTGGCAACAGGCGATGTAAACCCCAAAGACTGGGCCAAGCTGTGGACCAAGGAACTCGGCGTTGCCAGTGCACTGGGTCTGGTTATGGGCGCCGCCGCCTGGGGCATTGGCCTTTACTACGGCGGTACCGAGCTTGCCAATGTGGTCTTTCTCTCCATGATTGCCGTGGTCATCTTCGGCAGTATGGTGGGCATGCTACTACCGTTCTTATTAAACCGCTTTAAGCTCGATCCGGCGACCGCCTCAGCCCCGCTGATTACCTCAATTGCCGATATTGGCGGCATCCTGATCTACTTCAGCATTGCTGCAGCCTTGATCGACGTCAGCGCTGCGGCCTAGCCGACAACCGCTGATATCCCCACTATCCGGG
>DRZW01000048.1 GCA_011380105.1 Halothiobacillaceae bacterium | reverse complement strand
TTACTAAGGCGTCTGGCAAAGTGGTTATAATGCGATATCGCCACGTTCTTCAACCTGCTAAAAACATCATCTCGGGCGACCTGTGTGCTGCCAATGTACCAAGGGGTGTGGATGGCTGGTTTTAAGCAGAGCGATTGTCGGCGGCATGCTATTCTTAAAGATCCTTTAGATTAACCTGCAGGGGAAATGCCCTGATTATGCCTCGTAGTTTATTGCCTTTGGCTTTATGGATTTGTGTGAATGCTTTAGTGGCGAACACCGCCATGGCCGATCTTTCGGATGATTTAGCACGGTGCCATCAGATAGCCGAACCGCAGCAACGTTTAAATTGTTATGATCAAATCTCAGGTCGAGCATCGGCGGATGACTCACCAGCAGGGCATTTCGACCATGATCACAGTCAGGTTGCAGATCAGGTAGAAGTGATTTTGCCAGAGGCGGATCTTAACGAGCCTGCATTTGCTGTGTCGGCGGAGGCCGGTGGCTCGTTTTTGAATAAAGCGTGGGCACAAGGGGCCGATGATGATGTCAATTTAATTTTACCGCATCGGTTTAATTACTTTCTTCTTGGGCGCTACTCCAGTGCTGTAAACCAGCGTCCCTATTCTCCGCTGGCCGAGGCGTTTGATGAGGACAACGCGCTTGATTCCACCGAAGCGAAATATCAAATCAGTTTTAAAGCGCGCTTGTGGGCAAATAAACAGCAACGTCTGGGGCTGTGGTTCGCCTATACCCAGCAAAGCCAGTGGCAGGTTTATAACGGCGCACTATCCAGACCATTTCGGGAAACCAACTATCAGCCGGAGTTGATCGCCACGTATTGGCCCGGTCTGTCTGTGGCGGGATTTGACTGGAATTTGCTGGCGGCCGGCATAACCCATCAATCTAATGGTCGCAGTGAGCCACTCTCGCGAAGTTGGGATCGGGTCTTTATTAAAGTCGGGGTTGAGCGGGATAACTTTGGTCTGCTCGCCCGGGTCTGGCAGCGTATTCCCGAGAGCATTAGCAGTGATGATAATCCGGATATTACTGATTACTACGGCCATGGCCAGCTAACCGCCTACACCCGTTTGGGTGGGCACGGTTTGTCGCTGATGGTGCGGGGCAATCCGCGGACTGGTAAAGGTGCAGCAGAGCTATCTTGGGTCAGCCCGCCCGTGTTGGGGCCACTGCGGGGTTATGTGCAGGTATTTAGCGGATATGGTGAGAGTTTGATTGACTATAACTGGAACCAGAATACGGTTGGTGCGGGCTTGTCCTTGAACGACCTTTTTTAAAGCATCATGTTGTCCGCTTAGACCTGCGCGTATTGCCCGGCTATGCCCAGCCAGCGACGGACAACAGCGTCGGCGGCCTGTGGGTGGTGCTCGATAAGCTGTTCTGCGAGCATTTGGGCCTGAGTTAACTGTTCTTGGTCGGTTTGCAGGTCGGCTATCTTTAGTCGGGCGATACCGGCCTGCCGGGTGCCGAGCACCTCACCTGGTCCACGCTGAGCTAAATCGGCTTCGGCTAGTGCAAAACCATCTTCGGTCTGGCGCATCAGTGCTAATCGCGCGCGAGCACGGTCGGACAGTGGTTCATCAAAGAGCAGTACACAGTGGCTGGCGGTAGCCCCCCGGCCCACCCGCCCGCGTAGCTGATGCAGTTGTGCCAACCCCATCCGTTCGGCGTTTTCGATAATCATTAGCGAGGCGTTGGGCACATCAACGCCCACTTCAATCACCGTGGTGGCCACCAGCAGATCATATTCATGCTGTGCAAAACGGTGCATTTCCTGTTGTTTTTCGTCAGGTTTCATTCGGCCATGCACCAGCCCGATACGTAAGTGCGGTAGCTTTTCGCTTAAGTGCGTGAAGGTCGCCTCCGCGGCCTGAGCCTCGATGTTGCCCTGTTCAATCAATGGGCAAACCCAGTAGGCTTGGCGTTGTTGGGCGCAAACCGCTGAAATCCGCTCAATAACCTCATCGCGGCGTCGTGCAGCGATCAGTGCGGTGGTCACCGGCGTGCGCCCCGGGGGGCGTTCATCAATCACCGATACATCTAAATCAGCAAAACGGGTCATCGCTAGCGTGCGTGGAATCGGAGTGGCGGTCATAACAAGCTGATGCGGGCGGACGGCGGCACCGGGGCTGCTACCAGCGCCCTTATCGGAGAGCATTAAGCGTTGATGCACACCAAAACGATGTTGCTCATCGACAATCACCAGCCCCAGCCGGGCAAAGCGCACTTCATCCTGAAATAACGCGTGGGTACCTACGATTAATCCCACTTTTCCGGTTTCAAGATCGGATAAGATTTTTTGGCGTTGGCTTTTTTTCTGCTGACCGCCCAGCTGCGCGACGGTAAATCCTAGTGGAGTAAGCCAGCGGGAAAAGTTTTCCGCATGCTGTTCGGCGAGAATGGCGGTGGGGGCCATTAAGGCCACCTGCCAGCCCGCGGCAATTGCATCGAGGGCGGCTGCTGCGGCGACTAAGGTTTTGCCTGAGCCAACATCGCCCTGAACCAAGCGCAACATCGGGGTGATACGAGCCATATCCGCCCGGATTTCGCGGATAACGCGCCGCTGTGCTCCGGTAGGCGTTATTCCCAGACGCTGTATGAGTTGCAAAAATAAATCCGGTGCAGGCGGAATAGATGGCGCGTGTTGCTGGCGGGTCAGTGCGCGGCGCTGTTTTAAGCCAATGATATGGGCTGATAACTCCTCGGTAATCAATCGAGAGAGTGCCGGTTCATCCCGATTTGGAATGCCATCGCGTGCCTTGGGCACGTGTAATCGCTGCAGTGCGGGCAGCAACGCTGGCCACTGAAAATGTGTTCGCACCGTTCGGGGCAGCGGGTCGGTCAATTCAGTGACAGCCAAGGTTAGAGCTTGGTCAATCAACTGGCGGATTTTTTTCTGATGCAACCCGGCTACGCTGGGGTAGACCGGTAGAATTTCTCCCCCCTGAGCGCGGTTGATCAGCTCCGGCTGCGAGATCGTCCAGCCATCGTGGTTGGTTTGCACACTGCCAAATAAGAAATAAATCTGTTGCGGGATTAACCTCGGCGCAAAGCGACCAAAAAACCAAATGGTCACGGTCTTGCCGAAGGGCTTAAGCTTGGGGGTAAGCACATCGGCCTGAGCTACCAGGCTGGCTTTGCCATGTTGCAGGGTGCGTGCCTCGATAATACGTACCGCAAACAGCACGGGTGAATTTTCGGATATATCTTCGGGCGCGCGTAGCGTAGCCCGATCTTCATAGCGGATAGGTTGATGCCACAAAAGGTCTTCAACTTTTTCGATACCCAAGCGTTTTAATTTATCAGCTAGCTGGTCGCCAACGCCAATTAGTTGCTTTACAGGTGAATTAAGGTTGAGCTTGATGCGGGTTGGTTTTTTTTTGCGATTGGTTGGCATGCGTGGTCTTTTCTATCAAACGATCTGTTTTCCTATATAATAAAGCTGTATGTGCCTGCATAACGATTAAAAATTTTTTGGATAACGTCATGGCAGAACATACCCCGAAAGTCGAGCCGATAGTGATATCGCTACCATGGACTCATACTCGGGCTTGGGCGATGAATCATTGCTGATCTATCTGCTGGGATTTGTTTAATGCCCGGGCTGCTGGAATGACTAGGCCGTTACCGAGTGTTCTCGGTACGGCTTTTTTCGTTGGATGATCTCAATGTCAGATGCTTTTTTTTCCGTTGATGCGGTGCGCGGCGCGAATTTAAGGCCGGTTTCTTTTACCTTGCGCCCCGGTGAGATTCTGATGGTGCAGGGTGAGTCGGGAGTAGGCAAGAGCCAGTTATTGCGTGCTTTAGCCGATTTAGATGCCCATGAGGGCAAGGTTGTCTTGAATGGGGTGGAGCAACAGCAGATGCCCCCGTCCCAATGGCGACGGCGAGTGGTTTATCTACCGGCGGAATCTGCTTGGTGGGATGATTATGTTGATCAGCATTTTACTGAGAACCTGCCCGAGACTTGGTGGGCGGCGCTGCGCTTAAAGCCTGAGTTATTCCGGGCCGAAGTGGCGCGACTTTCCTCCGGTGAGCGTCAGCGCCTTGCTGTAGCGCGGGCGTTGGTATTAAAGCCAAAAGTGCTGCTGTTAGATGAGCCGACCGCTAATCTGGATGCTGTCACTGCCAAAGCCGTCGGGGAATTGCTCTCAGAGCAGATAAAAGCACAGGGCTCGGCTGGTGTTTGGGTGACCCATGATGCGAGCGAGGCTGCGCGTTTTGCTGATAAACAGCTTTATCTGGACGCTGAAGGTGGACATATAACATGAGGTGGTTGTGGATTTATACAGTCTAACCCCGCTGGATTTGGCGCTGGCTGCAAGCCTGGTGCTGTTGCTGGGTGTGGTGCAAGTTTTAATCGGGCTGGGGTTATTTCGCACTCTGGCCTTTAACAGCGCGCGCATGGTGGTGCAATTGCTGTTAGTGGGGCTGATTTTGCAGGCGGTCTTCGCAGCGGCTAGTTTGGCGTGGATTGCTCTAATCGCGTTGGTCATGCTGTCGTTGGCCGGCTATGAGGTGACCGCACGGCAAAAACGGCCCATTCGAGGCTGGTCGGGCTACAGCATTGGTTTAATGGCGATGAGCGGCACCGCGCTGGTCATCACTTTAGTGGCGCTAACCGTGATTATTCAAACCGACCCTTGGTACGAGCCGCAATACGCCATCCCATTACTGGGGATGATTTTGGGCAATACCATGACGGGAATTGGTCTGGCGCTTAATCATCTTACTCAGGGGGCGTGGAATGGCCGCGCTGTGCTTGAGGCGAGGTTGATCCTCGGACATGATTTATCTAAGGCCACACGTGAGTTGCGTTCAGAGTCGATGCGCGCCGGGATGATTCCGACCCTAAACATGCTGGCTGCCGCCGGGGTGATTAGTCTGCCGGGGATGATGACCGGGCAGATCTTGGCGGGGACACCCCCGGTGGAAGCGGTGAAGTATCAAATTATGATTATGTTTCTGATTGCAGCGGCAACTGGTTTTGGTTCACTACTCGCCGTGCAGCTTGGCGCGAAGCGTCTGTTTGATCAGCGCGAACGGCTCCGGCTTGATCGCTTAAAAACACCCAAATGAGCTTGGTGCAAGTTTCTGGGCATAAAAAACCCCGCTAAAGCGGGGTTGCAACCAAGCCGGTAACATTGTGAAATTACAGGCTATTTATATAAGCGGCCAAATCGGCGATATCGCGATCAGACAGGCTAGCCGCACTCGGTGCCATAATGCCGTAGTAGCCTTCGCCTAACCCGCGGCCAAGCGCTCGCAAACCTTCTTGATCGCCGGATTTGTAAAAGCCCATACTGGTGATAAATTCTTCTTCAGACAAGTTGTTTAACTGCGGGAACATGCCTTGACCTTGCGCTTTCGCGCCGTGGCATGAGGCGCAACTGGTATACAGGCTTTTACCTAAAGATACGTCACCGGCGAGAGCTGCGCTGGAGGCTGCGGTAAAACCGGCAATTAATAAAGCGCTGGTCAATTTTTTCATAAGGTTGTACTCCTGCATGTATCGTTTGGCTGTTCCAGCCAGATGCTGGTATGCCTAATAATAAATTATATACACCTTAAACAATCAACACACTCTATGCTAGGTCGGTTTTGCAACCATAGCAGTGCTAAAAGCACCTCGGGTGCTTGTTGGGTAGTTGTATATGGGTTGCAATTTGAAAAGGCACGTACACGGGGATGCAATTAGCAAATTAACTGGTCAGAATCTTAAAAACCAGGCGTGGGCGGCTTCTGTCCGTGAGCATGGTGTTTGTTATCGAAGAAAATCACCCAATGAGGGGCAATTAACGCCAGTCCGGCCAAAGAATACAAACAAGCCGCTTACGATTATTAACCCTGCAGTAGTTATGCTTGTAGAAACCGTAGCCGATATCCGAATAAAATACCTATAAG
>DRZW01000050.1 GCA_011380105.1 Halothiobacillaceae bacterium | reverse complement strand
CAGATAAAAAATCAGTGCAAGCCATTTAATGATCATTGGCTCTGCCAAAAAAATCCGCCAGGCAGCCACAGCCATCATCACATATAAAATGCTCCACGCCACCGGAAACAGCCAGTTGGGTGGATTCCAAGCCGGTTTATTCAGTTCTACATACCATTTATCCGGCCGGAACCGAACACCGGTACTCGCTGTTGCCGCTACGAGCAAAAATGAGATCATCAATGCGAGCAATGCTTCCATAAAATCAGCCCGTTTAATTAGTTTATCTATAAAGATAGATGGGTTGGCGTTTGTTAACAAGCTGAAAAACTTGCCTTTATTCGTCCCCTCTGGACGGTCTGGTTAGCAAAAAAAATTAAATACATACTTTGGTTGTGGCATTCACATCGTTTGAGCACAACTTATTCTAAATCGATCCGATTTCGCTTAAGAATTCTATGTTTTATAAACTTTGAGTTACCCGCATGACTGGCACTGATTATTCATTGCATGCACCAAAGCCACCTGGTTGTGAAGTTTACATTAAGGCCTGAGAACAAGAACCGCTGGTTAAAGCCGATAGCGATTTTCGGAGGGTGTTGGCTGAGTCAAGGCGAACAAATATAGTTGGTTGCAGTCTATAGACCGTTTTTGCAGAAAAGAATCAACAAGAGGTGACCATGAAAGCAAACAAACACACCGCTCGGCCATGGTGGCATGGCTATGCGGCGGGCTTGCTGGGGCTGGGGCTCAGTAGTGCGGTCATAGCTGAGGCGAGTGTTCCCGAAGTGCATAGCCATACTTTAGACAACGGGCTTAAAGTCTTAGTCTTGCCCGATCAGCGTGCCCCGGTGGTCACCCAGCAGATTTGGTATCGCGCCGGCTCCATGGATGAGCCTGCCGGTGCAACCGGTATTGCACACATGTTTGAACACATGATGTTTAAAGGCACAGAAAACCTCGCACCGGGTGAGTTTTCCGAAATTATCGCCCGGTTAGGCGGACAAGAAAATGCATTTACCAGCCGGGATTACACCGCTTATTTCCAGACCTTAAGCAACGAACATCTTGAGACGGCCATGCAGTGGGAGGCAGACCGTTTAGCCAATTTGGTCATCGACCCGGATGAGTTTCAATCCGAGCGTGATGTGGTCAAGGAAGAATGGCGGATGCGGATGCGTGATAACCCGAATGCGCGTTTATCCCAGCAACTCTATGCCACCGCGTTTGTCAACAGCGGTTATCACCATCCGATCATAGGTTGGGAGCCGGATATCGATGCTTACAGCGTGGAGGATTTGCATCAGTGGCGGGCACAGTTTTATCACCCGGATAATGCCACGTTGGTGATTGTGGGGGATGTAGATCCCAAGACGGTTTTTTCGCTGGCCGAGAAGCATTACGGCCCCATTCCAGCGGGTTTTCAGACTGAGCGCAAGCCCCGTACTGAAATTAAGCAGCATGGTACCAAGCGCCTGAAGCTTGAATTACCCGCGCGGTTACCGCGATTAATGATGGGGTATAAAGTCCCATCGCTTGTGACTGCGGAGGAGGCCTGGCACGCTGATGCGCTGACAGTGTTGGCAGCTCTGCTCTCAGGTGGGGAGTCGAGCCGGTTTGCCAATGAGCTGGTCCGGGAAAACAAACTCTCTCGCGCATGGGCTAACTATACCGCCACCGCGCGGGCGCAAACTCTGTTTACGTTGACGGCAATTCCTAATCAAGATCAGCCGATAGAAGAGGTAGAAGCGGTCTTGCGTGAGCAGATTGAGCGTCTGAAAACCGAGCTGGTCTCCACCGAGGAGCTAGCGCGTATTCAGGCTCAAGTCGTCGCCAGTGATGTATACCAACGCGATTCGATGTTCTTTCAAGGCATGCGCTTGGGTATTTATCAGACCGCAGGGCTGGATTACCGCGATGCGCTCAGGTGTGTTGAGCGAATTCAAGCTATTACCCCAGAGCAAATCCAGAAAGTGGCCAAGATGTATTTTTCAGACGAGAGTCTGACCATCGCCGAGCTCAAACCATTGCCCTTAGATACCGATGAACGTCCCAACGTCCCACAATCATTAGAGGAGCCTGCGCATGTTGCCTACTAATATCATTGCTAAGTTTCGTGGCTCGCTGCTTGCCTGCACGGCTCTGTTGGGAATGAGTAGCGTGACCATCGCCGGGGATGCGCCTTCGGTGCTTGATATTCAACATTGGGAAACCGAGCAGGGTGCGCAGGTGTATTTCTACCCAACCAGTAACTTGCCCATGGTGGATATCCGGGTGAGTTTCGATGCGGGCAGTGCGCGTGACCCAGAAGCCCTCGAAGGCACTGCCGCCTTGGTCAGCGCAATGCTGACCGAAGGCTCAGATGGACAGTCGGCTAGCACGATGGCCTATCGTTTTGCCGAGCTCGGCGCTGAGATTAGCACCGGGGTAGGGAGTGAAAATGCTAGCGTGCGTCTACGTAGTTTAAGTCAATCGCAATATCTCAACCCTGCGGTGTCGTTATTTAACAAGACATTAAGCGCACCGAATTTTGCAGCCGACACCTTTGAGCGTGAACAACGCCAGCAGTTGCAGTCCATTAGCGCCCGCCAACAGTCTCCGCGTGCGCTGGCTATTGATGCTTTGCGTGAGGTTATGTTCGCCGGGCACCCTTATGCCCATCCGACAACGGGCACGGTCGAATCGGTAGAGCGGATCACCTTAGAGGACGTTCAGGATTTCTATCAGCGGTATTATGTGGCTGCTAATGCTGATGTCGTAATTGTGGGTGATGTGGATCGCAACCAGGCAGAGGCGCTGGCGGACTCGGTGCTGGCAGGGCTGCCAGCGGGGCAAGCTGCACCGGCTTTACCCGAAGTTTCCGGGTTGGCGGAGTCTTTTGTTAAGCATGTGCCTTTTCCCTCGGAGCAATCGACGGTGTTTGTCGCCTATAACGGTATTGCCCGTCAGCATGAAGATTATTTCCCCCTATATGTGGGTAATCATATCTTCGGGGGCGGGGGATTTGCCTCGCGCCTAAATGCTGAGCTGCGCCAGAAACGGGGCTTGGCCTACAGTGTGTCTAGCTTTTTAATGCCGATGCGCGCCGGTGGAGTCTACGCCATGAGCATCCAGACCCGCAATGATGCGGTCAAGGAGGCTGTGGCGTTAATGCAAACCCAGTTGCAGGCATTTATCGATCAAGGCCCTGAGGCTGAGGAGCTAAAAGACGCTATTGCCAATATCACCGGTGGCTTTCCGTTGCGGTTAGACTCCAACAGTAAGATAACCGGGCAAATCGGCGCTCTGGCGTTTTATGGTTTGCCATTGGACTATTTCGACCAATATGTGGATCATATCCGCGCGGTGGATAGCACAGCGATACAAGCGGCTTTCGCAAAGCATATTGACCTTGATGAAGTGGCAGTTATAGTTGTCGGTCCAGAGGCACCGGAGCAGCCGTAAACAGCTTTCGTTTGAGTTTGGGTGTGACCATCTCGGTTGAGGCTGATGGGATGCTTACCAGCATGGTCACCCCTATGAGTGGTTTTTGTTTGCTCGCATAGCGACAACGCCAATAGCATCCCTAAATCGTGCCGGAAATAGTCTGGACGTTTGTGGCAGTTGTGCGCAAAGTGTTGCTGCGTTCGTGCTCTGAATTCCTGAGTGTTATAATCGGAATTACCATGATTGCCCCCGTGTCAAATTCGGCGAGGCAGAGAGTTTATCGTTATGCGTTGGAGTGATTATGGAAGCATTGGAACGAATTGATCAGTTTGTTAAAGAAAACCCTATTCTGATCTTTATGAAAGGCACGCCACAATTTCCAACCTGTGGTTTTTCCAGCCGCACGGCAGAGGCAATGAAGGCCTGTGGTGTCCCGTTTGGTTACGTTAATGTGCTCGCGGATACTGAGATCATGCAGGCGCTGCCGAAATACCGGGACTGGCCAACTTTCCCGCAGGTGTATGTGAATGGTGAGTTGATTGGTGGGGCGGATATCACTATCGAGATGTACGAGCGCGGAGAGTTAAAGCCGTTGCTTGAACAGGCAGTGGCTAACAGTAAAAAAAAGGATAATGCTGCATCCTAGTTAGCTTGCTGTAACCATGTTAGATGAAAAAAACCCCGATTTGAGCAATCGGGGTTTTTGCATGAAAGCGGCTCGCTAGTTATTTTTTACTGGTATGCGGTGCCATTACCATAGTGGCTTGGCGGCCTTCCATGCGCGGTTGTTGTTCAATGATAGCTAATTCTTCGAGGTCTGTGGCAATGCGTTGCAACAGCTCCGCACCCAAATCCCGGTGGGCCATCTCTCGTCCGCGGAAACGCAGGGTGATTTTTACTTTATCGCCAGCAGTCAGAAAACGGTGCGCGTTGCGCAGTTTAACCTGATAGTCGTGGTCTTCAGTGCCGGGTCGGAATTTTACTTCCTTAACCTCGATCTGCTTTTGTTTTTTACGCGCCTCAGCGGCTTTCTTGCTCTGCTGATATTTGAACTTGCCGAAGTCCATTATCTTGCAGACCGGAGGTTTGGCGTTGGGTGAGACTTCAACTAAGTCCAGACCGGCCTCAGCAGCTCTTTCTAAGGCTTCTCGGGTTTCTAGAATCCCGACCTGCTCGCCGTTTTCATCGACAAGACGAACTTCCCGTACATTGATCTGATCATTGATTCGCGGGTCGTCATTATTTTTACCGCGAGTCTGTCCACGTTGTTGAGCGATGTTTATGCCCTCCTATTCATTTTTTTACAAAATTACCAAGCGAATCGAGCAAAATGGTTTTTGGTGCCGATCCGTAAAGTCTAACCATTATAAAATTAGCATAATTCGAACTGGTTGCACCAATTTATCTTATCTTCATAACTGTGCAAAGCTCGGCGGGACCTATCGGTGTTGGCGATTTTCTAAAGTCAGGCGCTCAACCAATGCCTCGATTGACATGCTGCCTAAGTCTTCACCGGCTCGGGTGCGCACGGACAGCGCGCCGTTTTCAATCTCACGGTCGCCGGCGACTAGCAGATAGGGTACACGCGCTAGGGTGTGTTCGCGAATCTTAAAGCCCACTTTTTCATTGCGCAGATCCGCTTCTACCCGTAATCCTGCTTCTTTTAAACGGGCTAGACTTTGGCGCACATAGTCGGCATGTTTATCGGTAATCCCCATCACAACGGCCTGTACCGGTGCTAGCCACATCGGCATGGCGCCGGCATAGTGCTCGATCAAAATGCCAATAAAGCGCTCCATGGAGCCGACAATAGCCCGGTGGAGCATAACAGGGTGCTGGCGTTGACTGTTTTCATCTACATAGGTTGCGCCCAGCCTTTCGGGCATGGAGAAATCAACCTGAATGGTGCCGAGCTGCCAGGTGCGACCAATGGCATCGGAGAGGTGGTACTCAATCTTCGGGCCGTAAAAGGCACCTTCACCGGGTAGTTCTTCCCAGGTGACATTCGCCGCCTTTAGTGCTGCTCGCAGTGCATCCTCGGCTTGATCCCAAATCGCCTCGCTGCCCATACGTTTTTCTGGCCGGGTTGCGATTTTGACCTGAACATCGCTAAAGCCGAAGGTTTTGTAGACCTCCAGTGCCTGTTCATGAAAGGCGTGGACCTCCGATTCAATCTGCTTTTCGGTGCAGAAGATATGGCCGTCATCCTGGGTGAAACCCCGCACTCTTAGGATGCCATGCAGGGCACCGGATGGCTCGTTGCGATGGCAGGAGCCGAACTCACCGTAACGGATGGGTAGATCGCGGTAGGAGTGCAGGCCGTGGTTGAATACCTGCACATGTCCGGGGCAGTTCATCGGTTTAACCGCGTAGGTGCGCTTTTCCGACTCGGTGAAGAACATGTTTTCCTGGTAGTTATCCCAGTGGCCGGATTTTTTCCACAGTGAAACATCCAGAATCTGCGGGCATTTGATTTCCGCATAGCCCGAACGACGATAAACATCGCGCATATAAGATTCAACCACTTGCCAGATCGCCCAGCCGCGCGGATGCCAGAACACCAGACCCGGCGCTTCGTCTTGAAAGTGGAAT
>DRZW01000049.1 GCA_011380105.1 Halothiobacillaceae bacterium | reverse complement strand
CATCACCGGGCAGCATTTTAAGCAGGTTTTTCATCTGCGTTAGGCGAGGTGCAGCATTGGGCTTGTGATGAAAAATCATCGCCCGCGCATCACTAGGCCAAGGTATGCATTGGGTGAAGCTATCTAAGTATTTGGGTTCAAAACCAGCGCGGTGCAGGGCTGCCTCGGCAACCTCAGGAAGGAATTCTGATCCTAAAATGAGGGCTTTACTATCCATAGTTGAGTCCGTTTGTTCCTGTTGGCTGGCAACCCGCTCAAAATAGCGTAGCAGCCGGTTTAGCCGTGAGAGATCAGCTGAGGGATGTTGTTTCTCCCGTTCTATTTCATGATAAATACGGGGGAGAATGCTGAGCAGAGCCCGGCGCTGTTCACGCCGCGCGCAGAGAATCAGGCTATCGGTTAAATCCTTTAAACCAGCTAAGCGCATTTCGCGGCGCACCTTTTGGTCGGCGACGGTGCTTTTTAACGTGCGTGCAGCTAGCAACCAGTCTACCTGTTTGTCGCCAAACTGCTTGCATAGTTGATTTTCCGCCATGCCAGTGGCCTGATACAGATCCGACATAGTTCCTCCATTAAGCGCTGCAAACTCACATTTAGTGATAAGCAGGCTCGTTTCCTTAAAATTATTCGCGATATCTTACGCGCTTATGCCGTGTTCTTGTAGCCATAATTCAAACAAGGCTAAATGCCAGACTTTAGCGCCCACCAAACGGGTGAAATGCTGATCGGGGTTGGCCAGTAGTCGGTTGACATAAGCCGGTTCAAACAGGCCGCGGGCTCGGGCGGAATCACCGGTGAGAATCTCGCGCATAAACTGCAAAAAGGGTCCGCGGACAAACTTCAGTGCCGGTACCGGAAAATAACCCTTGGGGCGGTCGATGACCGCATCTGGTATGCGGCTGCGAGCTAGGTTTTTTAACACTCCCTTACCGCCCTGATCAAGTTTAAATTCAGGTGGGATGCGCATGGCCGTTTCCACCAGTTTGGTGTCCAGGAACGGCACCCGCGCCTCCAAGCCCCAGGCCATGGTCATGTTATCAACCCGCTTGACCGGATCATCCACAATCAACGTGCTGATATCGAACCCCAGCACCCGGTTGGTAAACGGTCCGTCTTTGCTATCGCCTAATCCCTGTTTTACACGTTGGCTGGTAACATCCGGGCCGCGGAAACGACGGGTTACCATACTCATAAGCTCCTCATGGCTGCGGTCAAAGTAAAACGGGGCGAATGACTGAATTTCATCGCCGCATTGGGCAAATTGTTCGGCCATTTTCGGATACCAAAAGTACCCAGCAAAGACCTCGTCCGCACCTTGGCCAGATAGCACTACCTTCACTTCACGCGAGACCTGCTCGGAGAGCAGATAAAAGGCAACGGCATCCTGACCGAACATGGGTTCACTCATTTCTCCTACCGCTTCGGGCAGGCGGGAGAGCACCTGGTCGTTAGGAATATGGAATCGATAATGCTCTGTTTGATAACGCTCGGCGACCAGATCAGAGTACTCAAACTCGTTGCCTTTCTCCTCAGGCTGATCCTCAAAGCCAATTGTAAATGATTTGGGCTTAAAGCCGTTTTCGCTCGCCAGTGCGACTAAAAGCGAGGAGTCCAAGCCGCCTGATAAGAGCACGCCGACGGGTACATCGCTGATGGCCATGCGCTTTTTCACGGCCTCAACCAAGGCGGACTCAACCATTTCCTTGGCGGTGGCTTGATCAATGCGGTCATCTACCTTGGTTTGAATTTGCCAGTATCGTGTACAGGTTTTCTTGCCTGCGGCATCAATAATCAGCGTGTGGGCAGGCGGGAGTTTTTTAATGCCTTGCAGCACGGTATCCGGGGCGGGAACCACGCCATGTAAGGTGAACTGATGGTGCAATGCGGCGGGATTGAGATCGGTATTGATGCCACCGCCTTGAAGTAATGCAGGGATAGTCGAAGCAAAGCGTAGCGGGCCGGTGTCATCAGTGTAGTAAAGCGGTTTGATGCCGATGCGGTCGCGGGCGAGCATAAGTTTTTGTTCGCGCATATCCCAGATAGCAAAGGCGAACATGCCATCTAGGTGGTTTACCACATCAGCCCCCCAGTGGGCATATCCGTTTAAGATCACCTCAGTGTCGCCATTGGAGGCAAACCGATAGCCCAACCCTTGGAGGCGAGCGCGCAGCTCGGGGTGGTTGTAGATCGTGCCATTAAAAACTAGTGCCAAACCGCGCTCGCGATCGACCATCGGTTGAGCACCACGATAGGTTAAATCCAGAATGGATAGCCGGCGATGCCCCAGCGCCACCGGGCCGTCAGCAAAACTGCCTACATGATCCGGGCCGCGCCGTTCTAGTCGGGCGCTCATCCGTGCCACTGCCGTCAAGTCCGCTGGTTTTCCTTGGGTGTCAAACCATCCGCAAATGCCGCACATCGCTGCCAACCTCGTTTGTCACAAATAAACCGTCGTCCATTATGGCAGTTTAAGTGGATTTTGCGCAGCGGTTTACAATTAGCCTGCCGTTTGGGTTTAAATTGATATCAAACTAAAATAAAAAAGTAATATCTCCAGCGCAGGGAAGCTGGGAGATTGCTATCATGGCAATTGAAAATTTATTCACAGCAGTTGAGGAGTACATCTATGGCTTTTACTTTACCTGATTTACCTTATGGCTATGACGAGCTGGATAGATCGATTGATGCACAGACCATGGAGCTGCACCACACTAAGCATCACTACACCTATCTCACCAAGCTCAATGAGGCTATTAAGGACACCGAATGGGATGACAAATCCATTGATGAGATTATGGCCAATGTCTCCAAGCTGCCGATGGCGGTGCGTAACAATGGCGGTGGTCACTACAATCACGATTTATTCTGGAAGCTGATGTCACCCAACGGTGGCGGTAAGCCGGCTGGTGAACTGGGTGAAGACATCAGCAGCACTTTTGGTTCATTTGATGCTTTTGTGGAAAAATTCACCACCGCTGCATTAACTCGTTTTGGTTCTGGCTGGGCTTGGCTGGTGGTTGATGAAAGCGGCAAACTGCAGGTTACCTCCACGCCCAACCAAGACAACCCGACTATGGACATTGCTGAAGTTAAAGGTAGCCCAATTTTAGGGTTGGATGTCTGGGAGCATGCTTACTACCTGCGTTACCAGAACCGTCGTCCGGATTACGTTAAAGCTTTCTGGGATGTGGTTAACTGGGATGAAGTGACCAGGCGTTATCAAGCCGCGAAGCAAGCTTAAAAAAATCTTGGCAAACAAAAACCCCGGATCTGAATATGATCCGGGTTTTTTTGCGCGCCGATAATGCCAGCGTAGATTCATAGACCCAGTTATGCCTCTGGTCAGAGGTGTAGCCGGCGGGCTAATGATCTGTAAAGCTAGATTCCAGCTCAGCCCAGCGTTCCAGCAACTGGTTTAATTCATCCTCAATCTCACTGGCTCGCGCCAGGCTCGCTTGAATTTGCTCTGCTGGTTGCTGGTAGAAATCCGGCTGGCTAATGGTTTCGCTCAGCGTTAGCTGCTCGGCTTCGAGTTGCTCGATCTTTATGGGGATGGACTCTAACTCCTGTTGCAGCTTGTAGCTCAGCTTTTTTGAGGGCGGGGTTTTTTTAGCGGTTTTTTTTGGGGTGCTTTTAGCCGTGGCTCGGGCGTTCTCGCTGCGATTGCGGCTGCGTTTTTCGCGCAGATAGTCCTGATAGCCGCCGGGTACATCGACAATCCGCCCCTGACCTTCAAATACCAATAGACTGGTAACCACATTATCTAAAAACGCTCGGTCATGGCTGACTAACAGTAGGGTGCCGTCAAAATCGGATAAAGCTTGCTCCAGCACCTCTAGGGTTTCTAAGTCGAGATCGTTGGTGGGCTCATCTAACACCAGTAAGTTGGCAGGTTGGGCAAATAACTTGGCTAGTAACAAACGGTTGCGTTCACCGCCAGATAATGACTCGGTTTTGCTCCGTGCCCGCTCGGGGGTGAATAAGAACTGTTGCAAGTAGCCCAGCCCATGCACATTACGGCCACCTACCTCTAGGCGATCGCCGCCATCGCAAAGGTTTTCCAGTGCCGTCCATTGTGGGTTTAACTGAGCTCGATGCTGGTCAAAATAAGCCACATTCTGGCGACTACCGCGTTTAATGCTGCCAGAATCCGGCTCAAGCTCGCCTAAAATCAGTTTAATTAAAGTCGACTTGCCTACGCCGTTCGGGCCCACCAGCCCGATCCGGTCACCCCGCATGATGGTGGTGGTTAAATCGCGGACAATGGGTTTGTTTTCAAACTGCAATGAGACTTGCTCAAATTCCGCGATGATTTTGCCGCTGGACTGGCCAGCCTGTACGCTGAGATTGATCGAGCCGGCTTTTTCACGGCGGGCGGCCCGTTCAGCGCGCATTTTCTCTAAGTTGCGAACCCGGCCTTCATTGCGGGTGCGGCGTGCTTTAATGCCTTGGCGAATCCAGATTTCTTCCTGGGCGAGGGTTTTATCAAAGCGGGCATTTTCCTGGGCTTCAGCGTTTTCTCGTTCGGCTAGACGGCGCAGGTAATTATCGTAATCGCCCGGCCAGGTGGTCAGATGACCACGGTCGATCTCGATAATCCCACCGGCGAGTGCTTTGAGAAAAGCTCGGTCGTGGGTGATAAATAAAACCGCACCGCTAAAACTGCGCACCAGTTCTTCAAGCCATTCAATGCCGGCGATATCCAGATGGTTGGTTGGCTCATCGAGCAGTAATAAATCCGGTTGTTGCACTAAAGCCCGGCCCAATAGCACCCGACGACGCTCCCCACCGGATAAATGGCTGACGATGGCATCTGGGTTGAGGTTTAAGCGGGTTATGACCTCATCGACGCGCTGTCCGGCTGACCAGCCATCTTGCGCTTCAAGCTGGTGTTGTAGCTCAGCCAAGGCATCCATTGCACCGGGTTTTTCCGGGTCTGAGATTAAGTCATGGTATTGGGTGAGTAGGGCTTGTACGTCGCCTAAGCCCGAGGCAACGACATGATAGACTGATTGATCATAGTCGGCTTGAGGGTCTTGTTGCAGATAGGCTACCGTTGCCCCAGGCGCTAGCCGTACCTGGCCGTCATCGGGGCGAATCAGGCCGGCAATAATCTTGAGCAGGGTTGATTTACCCGCCCCATTGCGGCCGATAATGGCGTATTTTTCGCCTTTCTCAATGGTTAGCCCCACATGATCTAAAATCGTTCGTGGGCCAATTGAGAATTGGAGATTGTCGAGAGTCAGTAATGGCATGGGGCATTATCCAGAAGGCGTAAGCTTGCACAATCAGCGCAGGAGAGCCGATTTGTCACGCTGAAAGTAGATGGGTGAATAATCGTAATCAGTTAGGCTGAATTAGTGTCGTTATAAGTTCTCTTTGCAACCGATTTCGGCTAGCGGCCTGTCTGTTGACCCTGAACGCGACCGGCACCGACGTAATGCCGCCCCCAATAGACATGGTCAAGCGTTTCACGCTCGACGTTGCGGTCACTATTCGGGGCATGAATAAATTCGCCATTACCCAAATAAATGGCGACATGATCAATCCGGTTGCCGTTTTGATTAAAAAATAAAAGATCTCCGGGCTGGCGCTCTTCATCAGCTATGCGTTTAGTTGCGCGATATTGCTCGGCTGCAGTTCGGGGCAGGTCAATATTGGTTTTGCGATAAACGTATTGGGTTAAACCCGAGCAATCAAAGCCGTTACGATCATTTCCACCCCATTGGTAGGGCTTGCCTAATTGCGAGAGGGCCTGAAAAACCGCCTCACTGGCCGGTGTGCGGCCACTATATTCGCCGGTAAGCTCAGAGAGCGGTTTTTGTGGCAAAAGTTGTTCATCTTCAAGCGCGGCTAGCTGTTCGCGTTCGGCCTTAGCGGCTGTTTGTGACTCTCTTGATGAACAGCCAGCGAGCACAGCCAGAGCGGTTGCTAAAACAATTGCACGGCCTGCAAGCACCATAATGCTGTTGGTCATAAATTAAAGAACACCCATATTG
>DRZW01000053.1 GCA_011380105.1 Halothiobacillaceae bacterium | reverse complement strand
GCTGAGCGGGCATCGAGGTAGACGCGCAGTGATAATTGCACCGGTTGCTGGTGTTTATCCAGGATTTGTTCATCGGTAAAATTAATTTCGACGGTAAACGCCCCGCGGTTAGTTACTTTGGCGTGAATGTGCGCATTGAGCGCGAATTGATCGCCGATATGCAGGCGACGTAAATCGCCGAGCAGACGCCGAACCAGAATGTAGTTCTGCTCGTAGAGATCCATTAGATGGTCGAGGGCATCCTGCTCGTAGCTGGGAGTAGTCGATGTTTTCATGGTTTGAGCAGTATAATGCTTACAGCGGGGATTTTCAGCCGCAGGCGATACAAGGAGAGATACTGACTTTAAGTTATGATTGTTAACACACAGTGCGGGTTACGTTGAGATGGATATTGAGTCTAGGTGCGAAACGAAAACATGGATGGGATTAGCGGCGGGTTTTTTCTGGCTTTTTGCCGCGGGTATGGCCGCAGCCGATGTGTATAAATATCGCGATGAAAACGGGGTTACACACCTTACTAACATACCACAACAGTTGGCGAATGGACCCTATGAGTTATATCGTGCCGATGAGCGCACCCGCCCAAAGGGTTGGTCGGATGGTTCGTTGTTGCTTGGTAAATTGGAATTAGAGCGTTATGCCGACTTAATCCGGTTAAACGCCGATCGCCACAATGTGCCCGAAAGCCTGATTCGGGCGGTGATTCATGCAGAAAGCGCATTTCGGCCGGATGCCATCTCACCCAAAGGCGCGGGTGGCTTAATGCAGTTAATGCCGGCCACCGCTGAGCGTTTTGGTGTGCGTGATCGCTTTGACCCGGAGCAAAATATTGCCGGCGGTGTGGCTTATTTAGCGTTTTTACTGGATCATTTTAATAATGACCAACGCTTGGCCGTGGCGGCCTATAATGCTGGTGAGGGTGCAGTGGGGCGGTATAACGGCATTCCCCCATTTAAAGAAACTCAAACCTATGTCCGCCGGGTGGAGGCATTGCAACAACGTTATCGCAATAAGCTCGCCCAACTTGGTCGTTAAGATAAGGTGGCGGATAAGCTCTGATCCGTTGGCCGCGAATTACGCTTGATTAGTTCCTGTGCCTCTTCAATTATTTCCGCCTCATTCTGACGTTTTGGGGCCTGCTCGCTTAAATGGCGGCGATAAGCCCGCGCGCCGGGCTGCCCTTGGAACAGACCCAGCACGGGTTTGATTAGGGTAGTCATCCGCACACCCTGAGCAATTTGCTCCGAGCAATATTCCTGATACTGTCTTAAGGCCGTCTCTGGGCTGTTTGGGGCGCTTTCGTGAAACAAACGTGGGTCGACCTCTGCCAGCCAGCCGTTTTGTTGATAAGCAGCACGGCCGACCATAACGCCATCGAGCTCATCCGCCCAGTATTCAATATCCGTCCAGGTTTCCAGCCCGCCGTTGATGATGATATTTAAATGTGGCATCTCTTGTTTAATGCGCCGGGCAAACTCGGGTACCAACGGCGGTAGCTCCCGGTTTTGCTTAGGTGAAAGTCCGGAGAGCCAGGCTTTGCGAACATGAATAATAAAGGTATCGCAGTGGCCGCGCTGAGCCACAATATCAACAAAGCGGCGGAATTGGTCGTAGCTGTCTTGATGGTCGATGCCAATCCGGCTTTTGACGGTAATCGGTATCTCTGGCGCGGCATTCTTCATCGCGGCCACAGCATCGGCGACCAATTCAGGAGTGGCCATTAAACAGGCGCCAAACGCACCATTCTGAACCCGGTCACTCGGGCAGCCGCAGTTGAGATTGACCTCATCAAAGCCCCAGCGGGCTGCAAGCTCGCAGGATTTAGCTAATTCGGTCGGGTCCGCGCCACCGAGTTGCAGTGCAACCGGGTGTTCCTGTGGGTTGTAGACTAAATGACGCTCAGGGTTACCGTACAACAACGCCCCGGTGGTGACCATTTCGGTGTAAACCCGGGCACGACGGGTCATTAATCGCACCAGATAGCGATAATGCCGGTCTGACCAATCGAGCATCGGGGCGGTGCAAAAGCGCCATGGGCTGTACTCAGAGGCCACGGGAATTCTAGAGGCCAATGGCTTTTGTGGCTGCGGTAAAACCCATCAATGATAAATTAAGCCCGAAGGTGTCATCCTGACCATAGCCACGAAACAGTATATTCGCCTCGCGGCCACCGCGCAGCAGTTCGAGCAACGCGTTGTCAAGTTCAATCTCCACAAGGCAGCCTTCAACACCACAAACCTGATACGGGAGGATTCGCTCGTTGCCTTCGTCCACGGCAAACAATATCCCATCGGGCAGGGATACGCCCAGTGGTAAAATCAGTTGCAGCCAGTCTGAGTCATCAGCAAAGATCCGCGCGGTAAGTAGCGGTGGTTGTCTCGGGTCATCTTCGGCTAAAACCTGCTGAATAAAGCAAATTTCCTGATTACGCTGTTCCACGCAGATATGCAGCCAGTCCTGATACTCAGTGATTTTAGGCTCGGACTGCTGCATAGGTGCCTGTTGAGCAGGGCTGATGGGATCCTGAGAAAAGAGATCCTGAGCAGCAACGCTGCCGGCGGATAATAATAGGCTTAATAAGAGAGTTATGTTTTTCATAGTGGATAATGGGCTGATAGCCTGATGAGTGGGTAATGTTGCTGATCGTCCGATTGTGCATCGCCACTGCGAGCTTGTTTTGCTGATGATACATCAAAGTGCATATTCTTATAATTCATTCTTCCATCAAGCCAGCACCGACTAGTTGGTCGCGCATGCCAAAGGGCGGGGAAATGTGACCGATTAGCTGGTGCGTTTTTTTAATTAATAATTCTCTTAGCCGGACATATTCCGAGTGGTTGTGTTGGTAGGTGGTTTTAACCCCGGATTTCGTGCTGATTATGCGCTAACAGATAGACTGGTGCAATCGAGCAGTGCCCGTCCGACTACCCGGCCGATGTCGCTTCTACCGCTGGTCCACAAACAGCGGAATTACCAAAGCTTCTGGACAATATCACCGCTATTTGCACCGGCAAGATCGGCTTTTTTTTGCCTGCTTTCTCCATAGAAGAGCCGATCCGCGTTAAGGTTAGTGTTTACTTTTATAACTGGAGTTTAGATGGATATTGCCTGGGGGGCGTGGCTGTTAGCCTCAGTGGTGGTTTTTATCGGCAGTTTTATGCAGGGCGTGGTAGGCTACGGGGTGGCTTTATTCAGCGCACCGTTATTGTTTTTGATTAATCCTGCACTGGTACCGGCACCGTTGTTGATTATTGGCGGGTTGATGCCGTTAATGCTGCTGCGTGCCAACTGGCGGTATGTAAAAAAGCAGGATTTATTTTTCGCATATCCAGGCAGTGTGCTAGGGGTATTGCTCGCTACCGTGCTGGTAAACCTGTTCGCCCAGACCTCCTGGCAGTTGGTGTTTGGTGTCGCGATTTTGGCAGCAGTGGTTTTGAGTTTGATGCGCTTTAATATCCAACCGACAAAGCCGGTGGTGTTTTCAGGGGCTTTCGGTTCAGGTTTGATGGGCACATTAACCGCTGTGGGTGGGCCGCCTTTGGGGCTGGCTTACCAAAATGCCGAGCCGGGGCGGATTCGCGGTACGTTATCGGCGATTTTTGCGCCGCTTAGTGTTTTGTCACTCACCGCTTTGGGTTTTTCTGGCATGTTCGGTTGGGCCGATATCGTGCTGGCTGCCGGGCTAATGCCGGCGGTGATAGCCGGTTTTTTTGCCGCCAAAAGACTGGGTCATCGAATTCCCACCTATCTTTTTCCCAAGATTATGCTGCTTGCTGCCACACTTGGTGGTGGGTATGCGTTGGTGCGGGGGATACTCAATTTAATTTAAAAAACTAATCAAAGCATGAATAACAACGTTGAATTACCCCCACGTCTGGCAGAAGACAGCCATTTTTGTCTGAATTTGGATTTATGCCAATTGCGGTTGAGCGATGATGCCCGCTTTATCTGGTTTATTTTAATCCCAAGGGTTTCGGCCGTTGAGGTCACTAAGTTGAGTGCTGATGAATATATGCAACTGATGCGTGAGGTGCGTCAGGTAGCCACAGCAGTAGAACAGGTTTTTGGCCCGGATAAGATCAATATTGCCAGTTTAGGTAATCAGGTCCCGCAGTTACACCTGCACGTCATTGCCCGCTATAAAGATGATGAGGCCTGGCCGGGGCCGGTATGGGGTTATGGCCAGCCTGTGGGATACAAAAAAGATGAAATTCCGCGTATTTGTGATCCGGTTGTCCGTCTGCTGACATCATAAAGTCAGGTTGTTTTCTCAAGAGGTTTTACCTTGTTCCGTTTTGAGTGAACGTTGCTCGGTTTTGAGTAAAAACTGTTTAATCTCACCACCCCAGGCATAGCCACCATTATGGTTGGCTGCCACAACCCGATGGCAGGGAATTAAAATCGGCCAGGGGTTTCGGTTTAGTGCATTTCCCACTGCTCGTGCCGCGCCGGGCTTGCCAGCGCTTGCGGTTAGATCGGCATAGCTGACCGTCTGCCCGGCCGGGATTGCTTGTGTGGCCTGCCAGATACGCTGTTGGAAAGCGGTGGGTGTAGACGGGAAAGCTGGATGGGTCAGCCAGTCAGTGTGTAGTGAAAAATCTAGTCCTGTTATCCTCTGTAATGCTGTTTTTAGCTGGTGCTCAATGTGATTGTGCTCATCCGGCAGACCGTTTGGGTCAATTGGTGCAGTTCTCGGGCTGTTTAATTGAATGGAAAACTGCTGCTGGTTTATCCAATGTAATTCGGCTATTAAAAAACCGCTCAGATCCAACTGGATGGCTGAATGGTGCGCGGTTTTTTTCATGATAATGCTCGTTGGGGTAGGGTTAGTTTGCCGTGGACTTTTTGTCCTTTTTACCAAAATAACGTTCTGAGAATCTCTGGAATAGCTCAAAGAACATCGGAATAAACATTATTGCCAAGAAGGTGGTAAACAGCATGCCGCCGATAATGCCGGTTCCTAACGAGTTGCGCGCCGCCTCACCAGCACCGGTTGCTATAGCTAGCGGTAGTACCCCGAGGATGAACGCCATCGAGGTCATTATCACCGGGCGGAAACGGATCCGGGCTGCTTTAAGCGCGGATTCTTTGATGGATAACCCTTCTTCCTGACGAATCCGAGCGGCAAATTCCACTACTAGAATGGCATTTTTAGCCGCAATGGCGATTAATACCAGTATGCCCACCTGGAAGTAGATATCAATTTGCAAGCCACGCAACCAGACAGCCACTAAGGCACCGAGTACGGCAAATGGGACGGCAGTTACCACAGCAAAGGGCAGTGACCAGCGCTCATACAATGCGGCTAGAATCAAAAATACCATAATCAGCCCCATAACAAACGCAATCGTGCCTGCTTGACCGGAGCTTTGCTCCTGATAGGCAGTGCCCGTCCAGCCGATGGTGAAATCATCACCGCCGGGTATGGAGGCCATAACGTCTTCAAGAGCTTTTAGTGCTTCACCCGAGGAATAACCCGGCGCGGGGTTGCCTGTAATCTTAGCCGATGGGAAGACATTGAAACGGTTGATTAGATCCGCGCCGGTAGTGGGGGTTAGCTCCACCAATGAACTCAGTGGGATCATATTGCCCTCGCGATTGCGCACGAAAATGTTTTCCAGATCATCCGGTCGGGCGCGGTAGTTGGTATCGGCGGCCATATTAACTTGGAAATTACGCCCAAATAGGGTGAAGTCATTGATATACCGCGTGCCAAAGGCGCCCTGCATGGTGGAAAACAACTCGGAGACATCTACCCCTAAAGCGTAGGCTTGATCACGTAGCGCGCGGATTTCGTACTGCGGGGTGTTATCCACAAAGGTGGTGCGCACCCCAGCTAGTTCCGGGCGTTCATTTGCGGCAATAACAAACTGATTGGCCATTTCAGATAAGGCATCCAAGCTGGCCTCACCGCGTTGCTGTAAGTAAAACTCAAAGCCACCGGTGGTGGAAATGCCAAGGATGGGTGGCGGGGCGAATGGGAAGATTTGCCCTTCTAT
>DRZW01000080.1 GCA_011380105.1 Halothiobacillaceae bacterium | reverse complement strand
GGTTGCTATTCTCTTCATTATCTTCGATTTGGAAATTGCTTTCCTTTTCCCTTGGGCGGTGTCGCTCGATGAAATCGGCGGCTTTGGTCTGGCTGCGATGGCAATTTTTCTAGGTGTGCTGGTCATCGGCTTTATCTACGAGTGGAAGAAGGGGGCTCTGGAATGGGAATAGAAGGTGTTCTCGATAAAGGCTTTGTCACCACCTCGGCCGACAAGCTGATTAACTGGGCTCGGACAGGATCGCTTTGGCCGATGACCTTCGGGCTGGCTTGCTGTGCAGTTGAGATGATGCATGCTGGTGCTTCCCGTTACGATCTTGATCGTTTTGGCGTGGTATTTCGGCCTAGCCCACGACAATCAGATGTAATGATTGTTGCCGGAACATTGGTCAACAAGATGGCACCAGCACTGCGTAAGGTTTACGATCAAATGGCCGAGCCCCGTTGGGTGATATCCATGGGGTCATGCGCCAACGGTGGAGGTTATTACCACTATTCTTACGCAGTGGTACGAGGTTGTGATCGCATTGTGCCGGTAGACATCTACGTACCCGGTTGTCCACCGACGGCTGAAGCGCTTTTATATGGAATTATTCAGCTTCAGAACAAGATCCGGCGCACCAATACCATTGCGCGCAGTTAACCCGGTCGAGCATCTATGGGCAAAAACATGAGTTTGCAGCAAGCCTTGATCGATACCCTCGGGGATATCATTGACAAGTCCGAAGTCGCCAACGGCGAGATTACCATCGAGCTTCCAGCCAGTCAGTGGCTGCATGCCGCCAAAGTATTAGCGTCCGATCCCGCACTTTCTTTCGAGCAATGCGTTGATATCTGCGGTATAGACTACCTTGAATATAACCGTGGGGAATGGGCCGGCGAAGAAACGGTATCTTACTCTGGTTATAGCCGCGGGGTTGAGCCTGCCACCAGTGGCCGGCTCAAGTTTGGCGATGAACCCCAAAGTAATACCCTTGGTCATCCCCGTTTTGCTGTAATCGCCCACTTACTGTCATACAAGCACAACTGGCGGTTGCGGGTGCGCGTTTTCTGCCCGGATGATCAAGCGCCACAAGTCGATTCGGTGGTGTCTGTCTGGTCAGGTGCCAACTGGTTTGAGCGTGAAGCCTTTGATCTTTTCGGCATCACTTTCGCCGGCCACCCGGATTTACGACGCATCCTTACCGACTATGGCTTTGTTGGTCATCCGTTGCGAAAAGACTTCCCCCTGATTGGACATGTTGAGGTTCGCTATGATGCCGAGAAGGAACGGGTGGTTTACGAGCCGGTGTCGATTGAACCCCGTGTTTTGGTGCCTAAAGTGCATCGTGAAGACAGCCGTTACATCGATCTTGACGAGAGCTAGTCATGCCAGAAATTGCCAATTACACCCTCAACTTCGGTCCGCAGCACCCATCTGCACACGGGGTATTGCGTCTGGTTCTTGAGATGGATGGTGAGACGGTAGTTCGTGCCGACCCGCATATAGGCCTGTTGCACCGCGGGACTGAAAAGCTTGCTGAATCCAAGCCATATAATCAATCGATTGGTTATATGGATCGGCTTGACTACGTATCGATGATGTGCAACGAGCATGCCTATGTTCGTGCCATTGAATCCTTGTTGCAGATCAAAGTACCTGAGCGGGCTGAATATATTCGGGTGATGTTCGATGAGATTACCCGCATATTAAACCACCTGTTATGGCTCGGTGCGCACGCGCTCGACATCGGTGCGATGACGGTATTTCTATACTGCTTCCGTGAACGTGAAGACCTAATGGACTGCTATGAAGCCGTCTCCGGCGCGCGTTTGCATGCCACCTATTATCGTCCGGGTGGCGTGGCTCGGGATCTACCCGACAGCATGCCTCAATATAAGGTTTCCAAGTGGCGCAACGAACGTGAAGTTGCGCGCATGAATGAAGCACGTCAGGGTTCGCTGCTGGACTTTTTAGAAGATTTCACTGATCGCTTCCCCGGCTACATCGATGAATACGAAACGCTGCTCACTGATAACCGTATTTGGAAGCAACGTACCGTTGATATCGGTGTGGTTAGCCCGGAGCGGGCCTTGCAAATGGGCTTTACCGGCCCAATGCTGCGCGGTTCGGGTGTTGAATGGGATTTGCGTAAAAAACAACCTTACTCGGTATACGAGCAACTGGATTTTGATATCCCGGTTGGTAAGACCGGTGATTGCTATGACCGTTATCTGGTGCGTGTTGAAGAAATGCGTCAGTCCAATCGGATTATCAAGCAGTGCATTGCCTGGTTGCGTGAGAATCCCGGTCCGGTGATGGTGGACGATCACAAGATCGCCCCACCGCGTCGCGAGGAAGCTAAAGCGGATATGGAATCACTGATTCACCACTTTAAGCTCTTTACCGAAGGCTATTGTTTGCCCAAAGGCGAGGTTTACAGCCCAGTTGAGCACCCTAAAGGTGAGTTTGGTATTTATCTGGTATCTGACGGAGCGAACAAACCCTATCGATTAAAGATTCGCGCACCCGGATTTGCTCACTTATCTGGCTTAGATGAAATGTCGCGTGGGCACATGTTGGCTGATGTCGTCGCCATTATTGGCACACAGGATATTGTCTTCGGGGAGGTTGACCGCTAATGACCGAAAAAACCAATCAGCTGCTAACCGAGCACAGCCGAGCTGAAATTGATAGTTGGCTGGCTAAATATCCTGAAGATGCCAAGCAGTCTGCGGTGCTCGCAGCACTACGGATTGTCCAGCATCAAAATAATGGTTATGTAACCGTCGAGTTGATGGATGCCATTGCCGAGTACTTGGAGATGGAGCCTATTTCCGTTTATGAGGTGGCATCATTTTACTCAATGATCGAAACCAAGCCCTGTGGCCGTCATCATGTCTCGATTTGTACCAATATTTCCTGCATGTTGATGGGTTCTGACCAAATTGTTGAACACTGTGAGAAGAAGCTCGGTATTAAAATCGGTGAATCTACACCTGATGGCCGCATTTATCTTAAGAAAGAAGAAGAGTGCTTGGCTGCCTGTGGTGGTGGACCAATGATGCAAGTCGACCATGTTTATTACGAGGACCTGACGCCAGAGAAGGTTGATGAAATCCTCGACAAACTGGATTAAGCACGATGATCAATTACGCCAGCTCAACCAAAGTTTGTTTTTCCACTCTGGGTTACGACGAGCCATATACCCTAGAAAACTATCTTAAAGAAGACGGTTATCAGGCGTGGCGCAAAATTGTGGAAGAAAAAACCGACCCGGCCCTGATTATTGAGGAAATCAAGACCTCGAATCTGCGTGGTCGCGGTGGGGCAGGTTTCCCGACCGGTTTGAAATGGTCATTTATGCCGCGCAATGCTCCGGGTCAGAAATACATCGTCTGTAACTCGGATGAATCCGAACCGGGCACCTTCAAAGATCGTCAAATCATTATGACCAACCCCCATGCGCTCATTGAAGGCATGGCGATTGCCGGTTACACCATCGGTGCGACGGTGGGTTACAACTACATGCGCGGCGAGTTCTCCGATAAAGTATTTGAACGTTTTGAAAATGCCTTAAAAGAAGCCTACGAATACGGTGCATTAGGTGATTCCGTATTCGGTAGTGATATCAGTTTTAACCTTTATGGCACTCTAGGCGCGGGTGCCTATATTTGTGGTGAAGAAACCGCACTGCTCGAATCACTTGAAGGAAAAAAAGGCCAGCCGCGCTTTAAACCCCCTTTCCCAGCCAACTTTGGCTTGTATGGCCGTCCCACCACGGTTAATAACACCGAATCCCTTTCCTCTATCCCTGCGATTATGCGCAATGGCGGTCAGTGGTTTGCCGATTTAGGTGTGCCTAATAGCGGTGGGGTGAAACTGTTTTCGGTATCCGGCCATGTCAATCGGCCTGGTGTGTTTGAGATACCCATGGGTACGCCCTTTAGGGATCTGTTGGAGATGGCTGGCGGTGTTCGCGGCAACAAGAAGGTTAAAGCCGTCATTCCCGGCGGCACCTCATCGCCGGTAATCCCAGGTGAAATCATGCTCGAAACCAATATGGACTATGACTCCATCGCCAAAGCTGGCACTTTCCTCGGTTCAGGCGGGCTTATCGTGATGGACGAAGATACCTGTATGGTTCGTGCCTTACAGCGCATTGCGCGCTTTTACTACCGTGAATCCTGCGGACAGTGTACGCCTTGCCGTGAAGGTACCGGCTGGTTATTCCGAGTCTTGAATCGGATTGTAGAAGGCAAAGGCAAGCTAGAGGATCTCGATCGTCTTGACGATGTGGCGAGTAAGATTGAAGGGCGTACGATTTGTGCATTTGGTGATGCCGCAGCGACACCGGTGCGCAGTTTTGTGGAACACTTCCGTCCTGAATTTGAATACTACATCAAACATGGGCATAGCATTGTTGAAAGCAATGCGCGCGCTGCCTGATTGGCCCGCCTTTAAGCAGGTTGCAAGGTTATGACTGACGACAAAATTACCTTCGAAGTTGACGGATATACCCTAGAGGGTAAACCCGGCGACATGCTGATTGAGGTAACGGACAAAGCGGGCATTAATATTCCCCGTTTTTGTTACCACAGAAAGCTATCGATTGCCGCTAATTGCCGGATGTGCCTAGTGGACGTCGAACGTGCACCTAAGCCCCTGCCGGCCTGCTCGACACCAATTTCCGAAGGCATGAAGGTCTCAACCCGCAGCCGCAAAGCCATCAGCGCACAGCGTGCGACTATGGAATTTCTGCTGATCAATCACCCGCTAGATTGCCCTATTTGTGATCAGGGCGGTGAGTGTGAACTCCAGGATGTGGCCATGGGCTACGGTGAAGGTGTGGGTCAGTACTCAGAAACCAAACGTGTGGTTAAAGAAAAAGACATCGGCCCGCTAATCGCAACGGACATGACCCGCTGCATTCACTGCACGCGCTGTGTTCGTTTTGGAGAAGAAATTGCCGGCTTAAAAGAGCTAGGGGCGACCGGTCGCTCCGATCAGATGGAGATTGGCACCTACATCTCCAAATCTGTTACCTCGGAGTTATCGGGCAATGTGATCGACCTCTGCCCGGTCGGTGCGCTGACCGCCAAACCCTCCCGTTACACCTATCGCCCGTGGGAGCTTTTGCAGCATAAGCATGTTTCCATGCACGATGCTTTTGGTGCGAACACCTATCTGCACACCCGAGGCAGTCAAGTAATGCGGGTGGTTCCGCGTGAGAATGAAGCAGTAAATGAAACCTGGATTGCAGACCGAGATCGATTCTCTTATACCGCGCTCACCCACGAAAGCCGACTAGCGCAGCCTATGGTGAAACGTGATGGTCAGTGGCGGAGTGTTGATTGGGATGAAGCACTCGCCGTTGTGGCTGAAAAGTTCAAGCATACCGTGCTAAAACATGGCCCAAATGCAGTCGGTGCTTTGGTCTCAGGTTATTCCAGCTTAGAAGAACAGTACCTAACCCAGAAGCTTATTCGTGGGCTGGGTTCTAATAATATTGATCATCGAGTAGGAAGACAGGATTTCTCTCTGGATGCCTACGAACCGGTCATGCCTTGGTTGGGCATGGATATTGCTGATATTCCATCGCTGCAATCGGCATTGGTGGTTGGTTGCGCGCTACGCGAAGAGATACCTCTGTTTGGGCATCGCTTAAGGCAGGCTGCTATGGGCAACCAAGCCAAGATTGGCCTGATCCATCCTTACCAGCAAAAAATGAATTTCCCGGTTGCACAGTTTGTTGATCAAAGCATGTTAGCTGTGCTGCTGGCTTGGTATAAAGAGCTAGCTGGTGAGATCCCAACGGCACTAAAAAATATCGAACCGGTACCTATTACCGAACAAATGCGCGCTCATATCAAGGCGTTGCAAGAGGCGAACCACGCCGCGATCTTCCTTGGTGCCCAGGCGCAGCTAGATCCGCATTATCACGCCATCTACGCGCTGGCTGTTGCCCTAGCTGAAAAACTCGACATCAAAGTTGGCATCGTGCCCACTGCCGCTAACCAAGCTGGTGCTTATCTTGCCGGTGCATTGCCGCATCGGGTAGCCGGTGGCGCGCCTGCCGTGG
>DRZW01000083.1 GCA_011380105.1 Halothiobacillaceae bacterium | reverse complement strand
GCTTAGCACCGAACCGGTTTTTATGAGCAAGTTGATATTTAATGCCGCTAATTGTCGTTGCAGCCAACCCAGTGCTGGATAAACGCACTGATAATGCCGCAACGAGCCATCAGCGGCTTTGAGTAAATCCGGTTCAATGCAGTAAAGCCCGATTAACGGCTCACCTGCACGCTGCGCGTATTGCTGAGCCTGGATCAGCGCTGCGTGGTCAGTTATGCGCAGATCACGCTTAAACCACACCACCACCATGCCATTCACCGCCTATAATATTTGTGCAAAACCTATACATTGCTTATACACTACTTAGTGTATCCCCTTTGCGCAACCTTAAAGGATTTATTAGTGACTGATTTTGGCACGAAGAAAATCGCGGTTATTGGCTCCGGCATTGCTGGTAGCAGCGTCGCCTGGCTACTCGCAAGCCGGCATGATGTGACCTTATTTGAAAAAAATGACTATGTCGGCGGCCACACCCATACCCATCAACTCGATGACGGTTATGGCAATCAGGTGCCGGTGGATTCGGGTTTTATTGTTTTTAATCGCCTTAACTATCCACACCTGACAGCTTTTTTCGAGCACTTGGGCGTGGCGACTTCGCCGACACAAATGTCGTTTGGCATGAGTATGGATGCAGGCCAACTCGAATACAGTGGCAATAATCTCAATACCCTCTTTGCCCAGCGCAGAAATCTATTGCGTCCTCGTTTTATAAAGATGCTCGCCGAGATTCTGCGCTTTAACAAAACCGCCAAAAAAGCACTTGCCCAACCTGATTCGCTAAAAGACCTAGATTTGGGCGGTTTTTTAAAGCAACACCGTTTTTCGCAAACCCTAGCAGACGATTATCTACTGCCGATGGCTGCGGCCATCTGGTCGTGTCCGACACGCACCATGACAGCCTTCCCGGCCAGTAGTTTTTTAAGCTTCTTTGAAAACCATGGTCTTTTGAATATCAATGACCGCCCGCAATGGGAAACCGTGAAGGGCGGGTCGAATCAATATATCCACAAAATCACCGCAGAAAACCGTTTTCGCATTCATTGCAATCAACCCATCACGCAGGTTGAACGGACCAATCAGGGCGTTTATCTGCCCCAGATTGGGCAAACCTTTGACGCTGTGGTCTGCGCGTGCCACGCAGATGAAACTCTAGCAATGCTCAGTCAACCCAGCGAGGACGAACAACAGATTCTCGGGGCTTTTTCTTTTCAGGAAAATCTGGCCTATATTCATCAGGATAAGGCCTTAATGCCAAAACGCCGGGCGGTTTGGTCATGCTGGAATTATCTTGGCCAGCGCAATGCCAGCGGTGAGCGCGCGGTGGCGGTGACCTATTGGATGAACCGGCTGCAATCGATCCGTTCAGCCAAGCCCTGGCTGGTCACGCTTAACCCATTTACGCCGCCTGATCCAGCCTTGACCGCCAAGAAAATACGCTACCAGCACCCGGTGTTTGATCAGAACACCCTAAAAGCACAGAAAAATCTGGCCAAGATTCAAGGCCAAGGTGGTCTGTATTACTGCGGTGCATGGCAGGGCTATGGCTTTCACGAGGACGGCATTGCATCAGCGGTAGCGGTAGCTCGCCTGCTAGGTTGCCCGATCCCCTGGGAGAAATAATGATGAGTGTTAAATCGTGTTTGTATACCGGGCGAGTGATGCATCAGCGCTTTACCGGCTCGCAATACCGGTTTGAGTACCGTGTGTTCTCGCTACTCATCGATTTAGATGAATTTGCCGAGGGTTTTCCCGGGCTGCGTTGGCTTTCGGCCAACCGTTTTAATTTATTCTCCATTTATGACCGTGATTTCGGCCCGCGCGATGGGCAGCCTCTTAAAGACTGGATTACCCGCATCACAGCCGAGCAGGGTATAGATATCAGTGGTGGGAAAGTCTGGCTTTCGGCCTATCCCCGAGTACTAGGCTATCAGTTCAACCCCATTGCCGTCTGGTATTGCTATAACCATAAAGGAGAACTGGTGGCGATTAATGCCGAGGTTAGCAACACCTTCGGCGAGCATCACCATTATCTTCTCCACGAGAATGGCGCACCCTTAACTCTACCCTATCGCACCTTCGCCGATAAGGTGTTTCATGTCTCGCCCTTTATAAACATGAACATGCGTTATTACTTTCGGTTTAGCCAGCCCGGCACACAGCTGGCCTTAGCTATCCGAGAAACCGAGCGCCTGGATGCGGGCGAGAAACTCACTCTAGTGGCCACCCACACCGCCCGCGCTCAGCCGTTAAGTGATAGACGCTTATGGCAACAAGCATTAAGCATCCCCCTGCTGGGCATCAAGGTGATCACCTTAATCCACTGGCAGGCATTAAAGATTTGGCTCAAGGGCGGGCGCTTTCATAAAAGCCCGCCTCTACCGGAACAGGAGATCAGCTCATGTCCAACACCCAAACACGACCGCTAAGACAAAGCATTTCTGCCAACACCCCCGGTTTTGCCGTTCAACGTCTTTTAGCGATTCTAAAGCGCATTCAAGTTGGGCATCTAGTGGTGGAGGTTGACGGCGAGCAATGGTCGTTTTCCGGTGAGCAAATGCCGGAGTTATCGGCTGTATTGCGGCTAAAACACCCGGCGCGTTTACTCTCACGACTAGCTCGGTTAGGCGATATTGGTTTTGCCGAAGGCTATATTCAGCGCGATTTTGAAACCGATGATCTAGCCCAGCTCGTCGAGATCGGGGCACGCAACTTTGACGCTTTAAGCCAGGACTTACGCCCCGGCTTCTGGGCACGGCTAGCTCATCGTATCCAACACGCTCTGCGCGTTAATCACCGCCGTAACAGCAAACGCAACATTGCTGCACATTATGATTTAGGCAACGAATTCTATCGGTTATGGCTCGATGAAACCATGACCTATTCCTCGGCTATCAACCTTGATCAACATAACACCTTAGCCGAAGCACAACAGGCCAAATACCAGCGTTTGCTAGATCAGCTCGATGCGAACCCCGGCGATGAAATTTTGGAGATTGGTTGCGGCTGGGGCGGACTGGCCGAGGTGGCCGCCAAACGAGGCATTCACACCACTGGCATCACCCTCTCAGAAGAACAGCTTAACTTCGCCCGAAAACGTGCCGAGCACGGTGGATTTGCCGACAAAGCCCGCTTTGAACTCACCGATTACCGCGATCAGACCGGCACCTTTGATCATATTATCTCCATTGAAATGTTTGAGGCCGTCGGCATGCGCTACTGGCCCCACTATTTCCAAACTCTCTATCAGCGCTTAAAACCAGGTGGTCGAGCCGCACTGCAAATCATCACCATTGATGAGAAGGTGTTTGAAACCTACCGCCGTGAACCGGATTTTATCCAGCTATATATCTTCCCCGGCGGTATGCTGCCCACCAAAACCCATTTAAACCATTTAGCCCAAGCCCAAGGGTTCAGTATTTGTAACCAGCACAACTTTGGTCAGGACTATGCCGAAACACTTAAGCTTTGGGGTCAGCGGTTTGATCAAAAAACAACCGAGCTTGAACACCTAGGCTTTGATGAGAATTTTCGGCGTACTTGGCGCTACTATCTGGCCTATTGCGCCGGCGGGTTTCGCGCTGGACGTGTTGATGTAGTGCAACTTATTCTGGAAAAACCCGCTGACCCATCGTGAGCCAACACCACACCCACAAAATAACGCTGCTTGGTTATGCCGCCCCCGGGCTGCCACTGGCTCTGATGGGCATACCACTGTATGTCTATCTACCCCCGCTGTATGCCAGTGAGCTAGGTTTGGGTTTAGGCGCGGTGGGTTTGGCTTTAATGCTGGCGCGATTCTGGGATGTAATCACCGATCCGTTAATCGGCCACTGGGCCGATAAAATTCCCGGCAAAGCCAGACGGCGTATTTTGATGGGGGCAGGCATTCCGGTGCTACTAATTGCACTCTGGTTTCTGCTGCACCCCAGCCCGGAAGTGGGATTGGTTTATCTCTATCTGTGGGGGCTAGTCGCCTTTTTGGGCTGGACGATGGTCAACATCCCCTACCAAAGCCTGAATGCCGAAGCCGCGCCTACCGCCCGTGGACGCACCCGACTGGCAGCCAGCCGAGAGATGGCCGCGTTGACCGGCGTGGTTCTTGCCGCCTCCCTGCCGATATTGATTTCCAGCGAAGAACCCGCCGATGTTTTAAGCAGCGTATGGATACTCATGGCGGTGCTCTTACCGCTGGGGTTTGCGCTGATGGCTTTGAGCGTACGCGAGCAAACCTTTGCACATAACCAGCAGTCTTGGCGTGCCGGCTGGCACTTACTGCGAGAAAACCGTCCGCTGCAACGTCTGTTACTGGGCTATTTTATAAACAGCCTTGCCAACGGCATTCCCGCTGCGTTGTTTATTTTATTTATCAACGACCACCTACAAGCCGAAGACGTACTCGGCCCGTTGCTGCTGCTGTATTTTGCATCCGGCATCATCGCGCTGCCGCTATGGACGCTGGTCGCCCACCGGCTGGGTAAAGCTAACAGTTGGGGCATTTCTATTCTGATTGCAGCGCTGGGATTTATGCTGGTGCCTTGGATCGGCACCGGTGATGTCTGGCTGTTCGCTGTGGTCTGTGTCTTAACCGGGCTGAGCTTAGGTGCTGATATGGCTCTGCCAGCTGCCATTCAAGCCGATTTAGCCCACCATGATGCCACGGAAAACAAACAAGCCCGCGCCGGGTTGTTGTTTGGTTTGTTTGGTCTAACCACCAAAACCGCGCTGGGGCTGGCGGTGGGCTTAGGCTATGGCCTGCTCGCACTAAGCCCTTATGAAAGCGGTGTTAGCGAGCACACCGAGTATCTACTCTGGGTTTATGGTGTGCTGCCGGTGGTCATCAAAATATTTGCCGCTTGGGTTGTGCTCAAGTGGCTGCCTCGTGCCTATTTACTCAAAACCACCCACGCTATTTAGGAGAAACGCATTATGCCCCGAGCTATGCAGCTTTTAACAACCCCGCTAGGTATTGTTCAACGCTGGCGGGTTTATCTTTTGATATTGTTTTCCACCATCTTACTTACAGGGTGCTCCGGTATGGACATGAAACAGTTTGCCGATACCGAACCGGCCTTTGATCTAACCGAATACTTCAAGGGTAAAACCTATGCCTACGGTATTTTCCAAAGCCGGGGCGGCACGGTGGAACGCCAGTTTAAGGTCGAGATTGATGGTTATTTCGACGGTGATACTTTTGTACTCGATGAAGATTTTACCTACGACGATGGCGAAACAGAAAAGCGGGTTTGGCGGATCACTCAAACCGGTGAAAACCAGTATGAAGGTACTGCGGGCGATATTGTCGGCAAGGCAGAAGGCAGGGTAGTCGGCCAGGCGCTTAACTGGCGCTATGTGCTGGATTTACCCTATGGTGATGGCAGCATCAAATTAAACTTTGATGATTTAATGCTCCGCCAGTCCGAAAACGTGGTGATCAACCGCGCTATTGTGCGTAAATTTGGCATCCGAGTGGGTGAAGTCACCCTGTTCTTCACTAAAACTGACCCAGATGCAGGCAACACGCTATGAACCGCTGGATATGGCAAGGAGCCGCCCTGCTCGCCTTCACAGTCAGTAGTGTTAGCGCGCAGACACTGCCGTCCAAAGTCGACAGCCCTAGCGGACAGCCTTTAGAGCAAACCGGCTCCGGCACGGCCCGCTATCTGTTTTGGCGGGTTTATGACGGTGCGCTCTACGCTCCCGCTGAGGCCGACACGACAAAGATTCAACAATTAGCCGTGCCTACCACGCTGATCTTGACCTACCACCGTGATTTGAGCGCAGAGGATATTATCAAAGCAACCAAGGCCACTTTAGAAAAGCAATATCCTCAGTCGGAGCAACGTGTGGCTATAGATGCCCTGCTCGAACCGATCAACCTGGCACTGCAACCGGTCAGCGCCGGTGATGCCTATCGGTTGGATTTTCAACCCGAACCGGAATTATTAATGCAGCTTTCACTTAATGACCGCGTGATCTTTTCATCGGAAAACCGGGATCAGGCGCAGGCTTATTTTGATCTATGGCTAGGCGAGCCGCCACTGTCTGATTCCTTTAAACGCGCCATTTTGGGAAAATAAACCACATTAAGCAAAAGCCCCGGATTAGCGG
>DRZW01000086.1 GCA_011380105.1 Halothiobacillaceae bacterium | reverse complement strand
GTTCAGCTTCTTGGGAGTGCGGCGGTACCCGCATCGCAGCGGGTGAAAAAGCCTGAGTTGGTGCCGGGGGGTGTCCGGGCGCAGCGGGGGTGTTTACAGAGGATCTTTCTGCCATCAGTCAGCCTTGTTGGGAGTTTTAAGTATTGCGGGTGAGCAGGGGCTAGTATCATACGCAATCGACAGGCTGGTGTCCCGGCGGGTTCATTTTTGAGGATCTTAAAAAAAACTGCCGCGCAAGTTCTATTGCAAGTAGCCTTGCCGTGAGCAACGAGCCATATCAATAAATTAGGCGTGTAGGCCATCAGTGACCTGTTTCAACCACCACCGAAAAGATAGCTGCGGTTAAGATAGTGATTAAACCGGTTTGATAGCTCATGCGGTGTTTAAGCTTTAGTCCGCTAACGGTCGGGCAGCCGTATACAGCCGCAAATCAGACGCTACCCTGGCGGATATTCGCCTAGAGGTTACTGATTGTTCTATTATAGCGTTAACAGGGCTAAACCGATTGTGGACAAGAACCATCATTGGATTACGCAGCCGGTTTAATCCAGTTGCGGTTTTAATGACCAGCCCCAACCCATCTGATGGAAATCGAGTATGAGTGAAAACCATCTACCTGATGATATCGCCGCTAAGGTTAACCTGTTGGCAGAATCGTTAACCTCCAGCGGCAAGCGCTTGGTGGTGGCCGAATCCTGCACCGGTGGATTGCTCTCGACCTGTCTGACGGATTTGGCGGGCAGCTCCGACTGGTTTGAGGGTGGCTGGATTACTTACAGTAATCAGGCGAAAATGCGCGATTTGGGCGTGCCCGCGTCCGTCCTCGAACAGCATGGG
The DNA here is from genome assembly GCA_011380105.1 of Halothiobacillaceae bacterium. Taxonomy (GTDB): domain Bacteria; phylum Pseudomonadota; class Gammaproteobacteria; order Halothiobacillales; family Halothiobacillaceae; genus Guyparkeria. Next base: position 5,278 of record DRZW01000086.1, on the reverse strand, counting down.
GCAGTCTCTCGTGCCTGTGTTGAAACGATGGCAGAAAATGCTGTGATGCGTGCCGGGGCTGATTATGCTGTGGCTATTTCCGGTATAGCCGGCCCCGGTGGTGGCTCAAAACGCAAACCGGTAGGAACGGTATGGATTGCTTGGGCGTATCGTGATGAGCAAACAATCGTTTTTTCAGCCCGATTCGCCCTCCCAGGCGACCGCGCGGCGGTGCGCCGTGCTGCGGTTGCTATCGCCATTAGTGGGTTGCTGGCGCATCTTGGTACTCGAAGCTGGGCTGATGTTAATCCTGCCGAATGGCATCCGGACTTCTGGCCGGAGTCGGGTCTTAAGAGCTGAACAGTCGCGTTTATGGAAGTGGACGCAAAAACCCAACGCCTAGCCACAGCAGTTCAGGAATACTCTCCTAACTGTGACGACCGTCCCTCCGGTACCGTGATTGATCTGGTGGTCATTCATGGCATTTCATTGCCACCAGGCGAGTTTGGTGGTGGGCACATCACAGCATTATTTACCAACCAGCTTGATCCCGATGCGCATCCGTCTTTCGCCGAAATCGCCGATTTGCGCGTCAGCGCGCATGTGTTAATTGAGCGCAATGGGCGGGTGGTGCAATTTGTCCGTTTTGATCGCCGGGCTTGGCATGCAGGCCAATCGCAGTTTTTAGACCGGGCGCGCTGCAATGATTTTTCTATCGGGATTGAGCTGGAAGGCACCGATACCCAAGCCTACACTCAAATTCAGTACGAGACCCTGATCGATATTTTAAAGGCGCTGAAAACGGCTTATCCATCATTAAGTTACATCTGTGGGCATGAGCATATCGCCCCGGCACGCAAGACCGATCCCGGCCCGGCTTTTGACTGGGGCCGTCTAGGCGGACAATTGCCGCAGGGTATGGCTATTCGCACCTGATGGTCTTAATTTTCCAAGAGTGAGAAAGTATGGTTTTGGTCAGCATTATCGCGCTGTTGCTGCTTGACCGGTTGGTTGAAGCAAAGACCGACTGGCGGACACGGCACGCCCCGGAAGTGATTTTTCGTCGCTGGCTAGAATTGGCTTATCGAGGTCTGCCCGCGTGGCTGGCGCGCGGATTGTTATGGCTATTGCCGGCTGCGATCGTTGCTGTGATCGATTATTTCGCGGCTAGCTGGTGGGATTGGTTATTTGCCGTGGCTGTTTTGATGCTGGTGGTTGCCCCGCGTCACAGCCAGCGTATTAACTTCGAGTTGGATCAGGGTTGCCTTGCAGAAGATACCGAGTTAGTGAGCCAGGCCCGCCGGGTGCTCTTTGCCGATAGTCGTTACCGCCCTGACGCCATCAATGCCCGCATTACCGGTCAGCGGCTGGTATTGCTGGGTTATTCTGAATGGTTCGCCTTATTATTCTGGTTTGTACTGCTCGGCCCGGCCGGGGCGGTATTTTATCGCAGCACCGAATGGCTGGCGCGCCTTAATCTTACCGATGAGCCGCGCCGGGGTTGGATTAAACGCTGCCAGCAATTTACGCTTGGGGTTTTATCCGTGCCGGCATCTTTAGTTTTTGCGGTTTTATTGATGCTGGCCGGGTCGTTTCAGAACAGCTTGCAACACTGGCGGTTTGATCGTTATCTCGGGTTTCGTCATGGTGCCCGCTCCTGGCTAGAAGCCTACACACTGGGTTTATTAGCACGGGTAGGGCACAGCGCGATTGAAACCGAGCATAAAGACATTGCGCTCGACCGGCAGGCGGGGCTGTCCGAGCAGCGATTTTGGTACCGTGCCGCCAACGCCGTTCAGCTGCGTGCCCAATGGTTTGGCTTAGGTCTGCTGGCCCTGCTGCTGATAGCGGGCTGGCTTTGAGCGTTATAACACCGCCTTCGTACACTGTTTAACTGGAAATCCGATGACAACAACCCGTATCGATCTAATTCGCCATGGCGAACCGGTCGGCGGCAAACGCTACCGAGGTGATCAGATTGATGATCCCTTAAACGAAACCGGCTGGCAGCAAATGCAGACACGGATTGAACGGATAGCCGCATTAGGTGAGGATGACTGGGATGTCATTATTAGCTCACCGCTTTCGCGCTGTCAGGCTTTTGCCAGGCATCTTGGTGAGCAACGCCGTCTGCCGGTGCAGATCAACTCCAATATTCGTGAAATTGGATTTGGCCGCTGGGAAGGGTTAACCCATGCCGAAATTCCCAAACAGTATCCCGAAGAGTTTGCCGCTTTTCGGGCCGATCCGGTCGCCGGACGCCCCGCAGGGGCCGAGTCCATGCATGAGTTTTTTAAGCGTGTTAGTCAAGCACTAGATACTATTGGCCAGGAACACAGGGGTCGGCGTGTTTTGCTGGTCAGCCATGCGGTGGTAATGCGGGCGGCATTGGCGATTGCGATGGATGCGCCGATGCAGAGTGTGGCGCGCATTAGAACCGAATATGCCGCGTGGCTACAGCTAACCAAGGCTGCCGGTGAGCCTTGGCGTCTTGCCTGTCTGGACAATAGTCTGCCCAATGGCGCACACCACCCCGGCGGGGGTGGATAATGGCCGTAGCGAACCAGTGCACGTTATACATCCCCGGTCTGTGCTTGGGTTCAAGCGAGCCTGAATGGCAAGCCAAGTCAGGTCTACTGGCGGATTATCTTCAATATGGCAGAAAGAAAACCGTCCAAAACGCTGAATTAACCGACTCAGATTTTGCAGATGACCCTCAGGCTCGTGTGCTATCTGCGTTGGGCGTCGAACAGCCTGAGGCGTTTTTGCATGCGGTTAATTATGCCGGAGGCGTGCAACCGGATGATCTAACCTGGATGGCTTGTTTTGAACCGGTGCACCTTAAAGCGGAGACCGATCATGCCATTGTGCTGGGTCGTCGTTATCTTCAGATTACCGCGGCAGAGCAGGCCGACATACTCGATGTTATCAATCCGTTTTTACAAGCCGATGGACTTACCGTTTGGCAGCGTGACGGGCAGGTTTATCTCGGCGGGCGCAAGAATGCCGCCTTCGATTTAAGCACCGCATCACTAACCCCATTGGCTCATGCCTTAAACCGCAATGCCGGGGCCTTTATTCATCCTGGTCGGGGAGATGCGCATTGGCAACGTCTGCAAACCGAGTTGCAAATGCTGCTCTACAGCCATCCGGTCAATCAGCAACGCGCCGCTCATGGCCAGCCGGAAATCAATAGCTTCTGGCCACATGCCGCCGTATCCCTGCCGGTTGAGCCGTCCGTTGTGCCGGGGCTGGGCGATAAAATCGTGCTCACCGACTCGCCGTTATTAAGGCAGGTAATCGCGGGCGCACAAGATCTAGAGCATGCAGGCAAGGCGCTGAATTCCGGTCAGGGTCAGGACGTGCTTATTCTGGCCACCGAGCCGGGCTGGTGTCGGCTGGAGGGCGATGTGGCCGGCTACCATGCGGCTTTAAATCGGCTCGATGAGCTTTTGGCGGAACTAGATATGCCTAATCTGGTTATCAGTGACACCCAAGGCACCTACTGGCGGCGGGCAACCCCTTGGCAGCGTCTTTACCAGCGTCTGGTTAGGCGACACAAACGCTAATGTCTGTTTCGCCTTCCCAAAAATACGCACTTTCCCAGCAGGTCGCGCTGATCAAAACGGCACCGCGGGTCTCGCCCTCGGCGGCATTGGCGGATTTTCCACCTATCATTGCCGCCATACTAGCCCGCCGTGGGGTTAGCCATCCGAGGCAGATTGACCCGGATTTAAAAAAACTCCCCCCGCCGGAGGGTTGGCCGGGGCTGGAGGATGCCGCCTTGGTGTTGGCAGAGGCCATTTTTAGCCAACAGCGCATCGTGATTGTGGGCGATTTTGATGCCGATGGCGCTACAGCCAGTGCATTATCCAAGCTGGCGCTTGATGCCATGGGTGCTGCTGAGGTCGTGGTGGTGATCCCGGATCGACAAAAGCATGGCTATGGCCTCTCACCGCAACTGCTAGCCGACCATCCGGTTGGGCCGGGTGACGTTGTCCTGACCGTTGATAATGGCATCGCGGCGTTTTCCGGGGTCGCCGCCGCTCACGATTCTGGTGCAAAGGTGGTGATAACCGACCACCACCTACCGGCTGAAACTTGGCCGGATGCGGCGGCTGTTGCTAACCCCAATCTGCCGGATGTGCGCTTTGCCGGCCATAATCTAGCCGGGGTGGGGGTGGCGTTTTACGTGCTCGCGCGCCTGCGGACAATCTTGGTTCAGCGTGGCTGGTTTAATAGTAAAGCCCCGGCACCGAATTTAGCGCGTTATCTGGACTTGGTCGCGCTGGGAACCATCGCCGATGTAGTTAAGCTCGATGAACTTAATCGCCGGCTGGTCGCGCAGGGCTTGGCCTGTATCCGCCAAGGACGTGGTCAAGTAGGCGTGTTGGCTTTATTTGCCGTCGCCGGACGGGATTATCGTAAGGCGCGGGCGGCGGATTTGGGTTTTATCGTCGGCCCGCGGCTTAATGCGGCAGGTCGACTGGCGCATATGGACCAGGGTGTTAACTGCCTGATGGCGAGTACACCGGAAAAAGCGCGGCAATTGGCCATCGAGTTAGACCGAACCAATCGCCAGCGCCAGGATATTGAGCAGGGCATGCTTAATCAGGCACTTGAGCAAGTGCGATTGCTCGCTGGCCAGCCACGACCTGAGCAGCCCCAAGACTGGGTGCGTTTTGACCCACAGTTTCATCCTGGTGTAGTTGGATTGCTGGCGGGGCGCTTAAAAAGCCGCTGGCTACGACCCGTGTTTGTGTTTGCCCCGGAATGCCCCGGTGATACAGGCACTATGCTCAAAGGTTCGGGGCGGTCGATTGACGGTTTGCACCTGCGTGATTTGCTGGTGTGGATCGACCAACGGGCGCCGGGCATGATTGCCGGGTTTGGTGGGCATGCCATGGCCGCGGGTCTGACCTTGCCGCATGCACAGCTAGAGCGCTTTCGGGCGTTATTTGCCGAGGCAGTCGATCAGGTGGATATACACTGGCCGCAACGGGATGTGGTGCAGGTAGAAGGGGCGCTGGACCCGGCTGAACTTAGTCTGGAATTTTATGATGCCTTAGAGGCCATCGGACCTTTCGGTACCGGCTTTGAGCAACCGGTTTTTGCTAATCATTTTCAGGTGCTGGAAAAAAAACCCATCAAGGGTGGCAAGCATTACCGTCTAACCGTGGCGCACCCGGGAAATCCCGGCGGGCGTTTAACCGCAATCTGGTTTAACGCCCCACAAATCCTGCCGCCCGGTAATCGCTGGGTGATAGCCTATCGGCTTGATTGCAATATTTTCCGGGGC
>DRZW01000105.1 GCA_011380105.1 Halothiobacillaceae bacterium | reverse complement strand
CACCTGCGGCGAGCCAAACCGATTCGATGTGAATATTAAGCCCGAACCATCCGGCAGCCAATCGGGCTCGGTATCAATACCACGCTCGCGGGTGATTTGCTCAACCTGACGGGTCTCTAGGTCAATTACATATATGTTGGGGTTTTCCCCCTTAGATAAAGCGACCGCAATCCGGCCACCGTCTGGCGACCAAGCTGGTGCGCCGTTGATCCCAGGATAAGAAGTCAGTTGATAGCGATAGCCCCCCAAATCCTGAACCCAGATACCAGAGCGATTGCCCTCAAAAGAAACATAGGCAAGTTGTTGACCATCCGGCGACCAAGTGGGGGACATAATGGGGTATTTGGAAGTGAGGATGGTAACCGGATTCGCGCCATCGGCATCGGCAATTTGCAGGGTGTAGGTTTTATCGCCCGGCTGACCCTGCTCTTTTACATAGGCAATCCGAGTGGTGAAAGCACCACGCTCACCAGTGATTTCTTCGTAGACAATATCGCTGATACGATGGGCTATTTGCCGCACTCCGTCTACTGGGGCGCTAATGCGCCGGCCCAGCAACCAGTCGCCGCGGGTTACATCTAATAAATGAAACTCGGCTCGAAAGCCCTGCTCGTAGCGCTGCAAGGAGCCGATCACCACATACTGGGCGCGCCCGGCACGCCAGTTATCAACGCGGAGCTGATCGGGCGTTGCCGGAAATCCGGGCATCGCGCTGCGCTCTAAGGGCGCGAACAGACCACTGCGGGATAAATTCGCAGCCACGATTTGTGAAATCGAATCCGAAGCACGGTCTTCATTCTCAAACGGCACAATGGCGATCGGCACGCCGCTTTCCGTCCCGCCCACAATATCAATGGTCAAGGCATAGGCACGGTTTTGCAGCAACAGCAACGCCAGCATCAGCAAACACAATACCAAACCCAGCCTTTTCGGTACGATCCGGTTTTGAACGCGAGCATAAAGTGCATTGGATGTATTCATGGTCACTCTCGCAGCGAATAAGCCCCGCTAGCAAAACGCAAAATTCAGCTAACACGGAAGTTGAAGTTAATTTTGGAACGAAACAGCTCCTGTTCACTCGGCGTAGGCAATGGAGAGGCAGAGCGCACCGCATTAATGACGGAACGCTGAAAAAGTTGTCCGCCGTCACATTCGAGCACCCGCACATCCAAAACCCGTCCCTGTTCATCTTGACTGATTTGAACCCGGCATTGCCACGACGGATCAGTGCCCGGTGGGCGCTCCCAGTTATTTCGAACGGCGTTTTGCAAATCGGCCGAATAAGCCTCCAGCGCGGTTTGCAAAGCCTGCTGGCGACGCTCAGCCGCTAAGCGCTCAGCTATTTCTTGCTCACGGCGTTCGGCAGCTTCACGCGCTCGGCGCTCAGCCTCTTCTCTTGCTAGTCTCTCTGCCTCTTCACGCGCTCGGCGCTCAGCCTCTTCTCTTGCTAGTCTCTCTGCCTCTTCACGCGCTCGGCGCTCGGCCTCTTCCCTTGCTAGTCTCTCTGCTTCTTCACGCGCTCGGCGCTCGGCCTCTTCCCTTGCTAGTCTCTCTGCTTCTTCACGCGCTCGGCGCTCGGCCTCTTCTCTTGCTAGTCTCTCTGCTTCTTCACGTGCTCGGCGCTCGGCCTCTTCCCTTGCTTTTCGTTCGGCTTCTTCGCGAATCCGTTGCGCCTCACGTTCGGCCTCTTCACGCGCCCGCTGCTCAGCCTCTTCCCGAATTCGCTGGGCTACACGCTCGGCCTCTTCGCGGGCTTGGCGCTCGGCCTCTTCCCGAATCCTTCGCGCCTCCTCGCGGGCTTCGCGCTCGGCCTGTTTGCGTGTACGCTCAATTTCCGCCAACTCAGCTTCGCGCTCAGCCCGTGCCTGTTCGGCCGCTTCGCGGGCACGCTCCAATTCTTCTAGTTCTGCTGCACGCGCAGCCGCTTCTTGTTCGAGCTGTTCACGCAATTGCTCTAGCTGCTCTAAGCGGGCGGCTTCGGCACGCCTGGCTGCCTCGGCCTCTTCACGGGCTCGCTCCAGCTCTCGCTGCCTTTGCTCTTGCTGCTCGCGTTGTTGTTGCAGACGTTGGGCATGTTCGTCTACAGCAGCGCGGCTAATCGACTCGGCCTGAATGTGCTCAGGCACCGGTGCGTTCTCGGCAGCGCTACCGCTGATTTCAATGGCCTTGCTATCATCTTGCCAAAACGCAGCATAGATCACCCCAAAAGCTAACAGGCCATGCAGCGCAAGTGCTGCAAGCATGGCTAATGGCATACGAGCGAACATGGAGAACATCCATTAACCCCCCTGCGGTCGTTCGATGTCTTCGGTAACCAGGCCAATACGCTCAGCACCGCCGTGCTGGGCGGCAACCATAGCCTGCATAACCTGATCGTAACTCGCCGCTTTATCACCATTGACCAGCACCAACCCTTGCGGATCAACCTGCCGTGCTGCTGCCACCAACTCGGTTATCTGCCTCAGGCTAACCGGCGCTTCCGGGTTCTGGCTGATATTAACGAAATACTCGCCGCGCTCGTTGATGGAGATGATCAGCGGTTCATCTTCCTGACCCTCCAGCGGACTGGATGCTGCCGAAGGGGGGGTTACCTCAACGCCCTGCTGTAACATCGGTGCGGTGATCATAAAAATCACTAGCAACACCAGCATGACATCAATGTAGGGCACCACATTGATTTCAGCGAGCATCCGTTTGCGGTGTCGAACCCGACGTGCCACCGGTTATTTCCCCCCGAGCTGACGGGTCAGCAGCCCGGAAAATTCGTCAATAAAATCATCATAATAACCTGCGAGCAATTCAACCTGGCCGGTGTATTTGTTATAGGCGATCACCGCCGGGATAGCAGCAAAAAGCCCCATTGCGGTGGCAATTAGTGCCTCGGCGATGGGCGGGGCAATCACAGCGAGCGTAGCGCTATGCATGCCACCTAAATTCATAAATGCCACCATAATGCCCCAAACAGTGCCAAACAGGCCAATGTAGGGGCTGACCGAACCGGTGGTCGCCAGAAATTGCAGCGATTCTTCAAGTTTATTTAACTGTCGATTGGAAGCCACCCGCATGGCTCGCTCGACCCCATTAACCACTTCAACCGGATCACGGTCTTCATTGCTGCGCAGGCGTTGGAATTCACGAAAACCGGCTTCAAAAATAGCCTCATGGCCTTCACGCGGGCGAGCTTTGCGGGAGATGCGATCATAGAATTCATTTAAGCTACCGCCAGCCCAGAAGCTTGCCTCAAAGTCCCGCGCCCCTTTGCGAGCCCGCCGGAACACGGCTGATTTATGAAAGATCAGCGCCCAAGAGATGATCGATGCCAACAACAAAATAAGCAGCACAGCCTGCACCGGCAGGCTCGCGGTCAAAATCAGCTCAATAACGGATAGATCCGAGTTCACTTTACACTAGCTCCAACACATACTGGGGTATGGCGCGCGGGCGCAGCTGCCGGCTGTCAACACAGGCAATTTGTATTTCGGCCAGACATAACAGACGCTGATCTGCAGCGTTGATTATTTTCTGTTGAAGATTCATGGTTACACGTCGTGCCGAAACCGCGCTAATTTCAACTAACAGTTGCTCATTAAATCGTGCCGGTGCGCGATATTCAAGCGCTGCCTTTGAAACCGCAAAAATTAACCCCTGCTGTTTACGTAACTGATCTTGCTCAATTCCAGCAGCACGTAACCATTCAGTCCGCGCGCGTTCCATAAAGTTCAGATAACGACTGTGGTAGACCACCCCGCCGGCATCGGTATCTTCATAATAGACCCGAACCGGCCAGACAAACGGCAATGTCGGCGATTGATCCAACATGGCTGATTACACTCCCTGATCCGATTCAGGCGGAATGAGACCGAAGTGGTGATACGCCTGCCGGGTTGCCATCCGCCCGCGCGGAGTGCGCAATAAAAAACCCTGCTGAATTAAATAAGGTTCTAGCACATCTTCAATGGTATCGCGGGATTCTCCAATGGCTGCAGCCAGATTATCCAGCCCGACCGGACCACCTGCAAACTTATGCAGCAATGTTTCCAACAAGCGACGATCCTGGTAATCAAAACCGCGCCGGTCGACTTTGAGCATATTCAACGCCGCATCGGCCACCGCTCGATTGACCACACCATCGGCACGAATATCGGCATAATCACGCACTCGGCGCAACAGGCGGTTGGCAATCCTCGGCGTGCCTCGTGAACGCGAGGCGATTTCTTCGGCTCCGCCCTGATCGAGATTTAATTGGGTTAGCCGCGCAGAACGGCTGACAATATGCACTAGATGGTCAACCTGATAGAACTCCAAGCGCTGAATAATGCCGAAGCGATCCCGTAGTGGGTTGGTGAGCATACCAGCACGGGTGGTTGCCCCCACTAAGGTAAACGGCGGCAAATCGAGTTTAATCGAACGTGCCGCCGGGCCCTCACCGATCATAATATCAATCTGATAATCCTCCATCGCCGGGTAGAGAATCTCTTCGACAACAGAAGATAGACGATGGATCTCATCAATAAAGAGCACATCATGTGGTTCTAGGTTGGTCAGCAATGCCGCCAGATCACCGGGGCGCTCCAACACCGGCCCGGAGGTTTGTTTAAAACCAACACCCATTTCATTGGCGATAATATGCGCCAGTGTGGTTTTACCTAGCCCGGGTGGGCCAAAAATTAGGGTGTGGTCCAGCGGTTCGTTCCGATTACGCGCTGCTGATACAAAAATCTCCATCTGCTCAACCACCGCTGGCTGACCAATATAGTCGGCCAGCCGTTTAGGCCGCAGAGCACGCTCAATCGCCTCATCATCATCGAATTGACTTTCAGCGCTGACGAATCGATCGGTCATGATTTATCCCGGCAGGGTTTGCTGTAGGGCCAAGCGAATGAGCATTTCGGCATCGGCCTGTGGATCGTGGCGATGCGCTTTACCCACCAGCCTGCTCGCCTCGGCCGGCTTATAGCCCAATGCCTCCAGCGCGGCGACGGCCTCAGCGCGGGGTTCATTATCCGTAGCCGCCATCGGCGAGGTCATCGAGACAGAGGATTGTTGTGCCATGCTGGATAAGCGGTCACGCATTTCAATCAACAACCGCTCGGCGGTTTTCTTGCCAATGCCGGGTACACGGGTTAGAGCCGCCACATCATCATGCGCCAGACAATCGCGAAATTCATCAAAGCGCATACTGGAGAGCACCGCCAGCGCCATGCGCGGCCCGATCCCGGAGACCTTAATCAACTCACGGAACAAATCCCGATCACGCACCTCATGAAAACCATAGAGCAACTGTGCATCCTCGCGCACCACCAAATGCGTGGAGAGCACCACATCGGCCTGCCCCTGGGTGGCAAAAAAAGTCGTCATCGGTGCTTGGACTTCATAGCCAACCCCACCTACATCAACCAGCAACACCGGCGGAGTGCGTAGCAGCACCCGACCGCGAATCTGACCGATCATCCTACCCCTCCACCCACGGGCGGTTTTTTCAGTGTAGCCGGGTCAACCGAACGCCAGCCTTTCTTCCCGCTGCGACGCCGATACCGACTTTGCGCCGCCAGCTTAAGCTGCTCATTATCACCTTGGGCAGACAGCCCACCCAAAGCGCTGGCACGATAAGCATGACACAGTGCCACCGCTGCGGCATCCGCGCCATCGGCACTGGGCTGTTCTGGTAATTTCAACAAGCGCTGAATCATATGCGCGACCTGCAATTTATCCGCCCGGCCCGTGCCCACCACCGCCTGCTTTACGGATGCGGGCATGTACTCGTAAACCTCAAGCCCTCCTGCGGCGACTGCAGCCAGCGCCACCCCGCGAGCTTGTGCGAGCTTCAATGAGGACTCTGGGCTGCGATACATAAAAATCTGCTCAATCGCACAGACCTCCGGCTGATACGTATCCACCCAGCGCCGGACTTCTGCATACAACCCCGCCATGCGCGCTGCAAACCCACCATGATGACCCAAAGCATGCGATTGAAGCGCAACACACTCAGCCTGTCCCCGTCGATAATCAAGCACGCACAAACCAATGGTGCGCGAGCCGGGATCAATCCCCATCAGGCGCTGAGGCTGGCGGTCGGATGCATCAGGCATAAGCTGAATCGGGAATTTCCGCGTTGTGATAGACCTCTTGCACATCATCGAGGTCTTCAAGCATATCGATTAGCTTAACGAGCCTCTGCGCCTCTTCGCCCTCAACTACGTTGGTCGTCACCGCTCGAAACGCGTTTCGAGCGGTGACGACCAACGTAGTTGAGGGCGAAGAGGCGCAGAGGCT
>DRZW01000107.1 GCA_011380105.1 Halothiobacillaceae bacterium | reverse complement strand
TTGTTAAACAGCAGGTGTTAATGGCCGCCCAACAAGCCGGCGGTCAGGCACAGATTGACGATAGCCTGCTTGATGAAGTCACCGCATTAGTCGAGTGGCCGCAGGCCATTGCCGGACGCTTTGAAAAACGCTTTCTCGATGTACCCCACGAGGCGCTGATTTCAACCATGCAGGACCACCAAAAATACTTCCCGGTGGTTGATGAACAAGGAAAGCTGCTACCGGCATTCGTCACGGTTGCCAATATTGAAAGCCGGGATATCCAAGCGGTGCGGACCGGCAATGAACGGGTCATCCGCCCTCGCTTTGCCGATGCGATGTTCTTCTGGGACGAGGACCGCAGCACACCGCTTAAATCGCATCTGGATTCGTTAAAATCGCTGGTCTTCCAAAAGCGACTCGGCTCGGTATTCGACAAAGTCATTCGCGTCGAACAACTGGCAGCGTTTATCGCCAGGCAGATCAACGCCGATGTCAGCGCAACCCGCCAGGCTGCGCGTTTATGTAAATGCGATTTACAAACCCAGATGGTGGGCGAGTTCCCCGAGCTACAAGGGGTGATGGGCGCCCACTTGGCGCGCCATGAAGGGCTGAGTGACGATATTGCCTGCGCGCTGGAAGACCATTACCTGCCGCGCCGTGCTGGCGATGAACTGCCACGCAATGATATTGGCCGTGCACTAGCGCTGGCTGACCGACTCGATACCTTGATAGGCATTTTTGCCATCGGCCAGCCACCAACCGGGGCTAAAGACCCGTTCGCCCTGCGACGTGCCGCGCTGGGCGTATTGCGGATTATTATCGAACAAAATCTGGATCTGGATCTGCGCGAGCTTCTGCAACAAGCCGCCGAGGGGCTGTCTATGCAGGTGGCGGAGGCCAATGACCATGTGCTTGGTGTATTTGAATTCATCACCGAACGTCAGCATGCCTACAGCACTGATCGTGGCATCCGCCCGGATGTATTCCAAGCCGTTTCTGCCACCGGCACCACCCGGCCATTGGATTTTGAACAACGCATGCAAGCGGTCAATGCCTTCCTTGCGCTGCCCGAAGCTGAAGCCTTAGCCGCTGCGAACAAGCGCATTGGCAATATTCTGCGTAAAAACGGAATTGAAGGTGAACAAACCGTCAACCCCAAACTACTGCAGGATGCCGCAGAAAAACAGCTCTACCAGCAAATCACCGCGCTCGAGAATCAGGTTGAGCAGCAACTGGCCGATAACGATTTCACCGCCGCATTAAATACCCTAGCGGGTCTGGCTTTGCCGGTGGATGCCTTTTTTGACCAGGTTATGGTGATGGCAGATGACCCCGACCTAAAAGCCAATCGCATCGCACTGCTGCAAAGCATTTCCGGGCTGTTTATGCGCATCGCCGACATTGGCCAGCTACAGCGTTGACCCATGCTGGCCTGGCTGCGCACAACGCTGTTTCATATATTAAGCATCACCGCTTTGATTGCTTATATCCCGGTGTTGCTAGTAGGGCTATTGCTGCCTTTTAAACACCGCTACCCGCTGCTGACTAGTTACGGTCAGATACTGATCTTTCTGGCACGCTGGGTTTTGGGAATTCGCTACCGGATATCCGGGCTGGAACACCTCCCCAAATCCGATGCAGTCTTAATTCTGGCCAAGCATCAATCAGCCTGGGAAACCTTGTTTCTGCCCTCCATACTGAAACAACCGGCTTTTGTGTTAAAAAAAGAGCTATTAAAACTGCCCATTTTCGGGCAGGGGCTGGCTGCGATCCGACCCATTGCGATTGATCGCAGCCAAGGACGTAAAGCGCTGGCAGAAATTCTAAAACAAGGCATTCGCGTGCTAGGCGAAGGGCGGGATGTCGTCCTGTTTCCAGAAGGCACGCGCACCACCCCGGGCAAACCAGGGCAATACCGTCTCGGTGGAGCCATACTGGCTAGCCGGATTAAACAGCCGGTCATTCCCATGGCGGTTAATTCCGGCTGCTGCTGGCCACGTTCAGGTTACCGAAAGTACCCGGGCACCATTGAGGTTGTGTTCGGCCCGCCTTTGCAAACCCAAGGACTGACCCCCGAGCAAATCAACCACGCAGCCCGCGAGTGGATCGAAAATCAACAACAGATGTTATACCAACGCTATGAATGCCCCAGCAGCCTTGCAAGCCATTCTTAAAGATGCTCAGGAATCATTCGGCCTGACCGCCAGCCAAATTCATGATGCCCGCCGCGTTGGCGGTGGCTGTATTGCTGATGCCTGGAAAATCAGCACGGATGCAGGCGATTTTTTCCTCAAAACCCATGCCGATAAAGGTCAGGATATGTTTATGCGTGAGGCTGCCGGACTCAATGCCTTAGCCGGCGGCATCCGCACCCCCGAAGTACATGCCTACGGCTCTGTAGCGGGGCAGGAATATCTGTTGCTTGAGTGGCTGGATTTAGGTCGTGGCAGCGAAGCGGATCTCGGCGAGCAACTCGCCGCCCTGCACGCCCGAGCGCAACCGGCTTTCGGATTTGCTGAAAATAACTTTATCGGAGCCATGCCGCAGCTCAACGGCTTCGATGAGCATTGGCCGCGATTTTACCGGGAAAAACGCCTAAAACCGCAGCTAAAATGGGCAAAAGAGCGCGGCCTGTCCGGCAAAGCCATTACTGAAATAGAAACCCTCTGTACGCAAATCGAGGTCTTTTTTACCGATTATCAACCCAAGCCGGCCTTGATCCATGGCGATATGTGGGGTGCTAACCACGGTTTTTTAAGTGATGGCACCCCAGTGCTGTTTGATCCGGCCACCTACTGCGCCGATCGCGAAGCTGAGATTGCCATGACCGAATTATTCGGCGGGCTGGCACCGGGCTTTTATGATGCCTATCAGGCACACACCCCCTTGGATCCCGGTTACGCCACCCGCAAAACCCTCTACAACCTCTACCACGTGTTAAACCACTTCAACCTCTTTGGTGGTGGTTATGGTCAGCAGGCTCAAACAATGGCCGCCCGGTTGAACGCGGCTGCTCGTGGCTAAACCGGCCACCACGCACTATAGGGAACCTATTGGGTTCACAGAGCCACTGATACTACAATGCCGTTTATTGTTACAAACTTAGGTATTTGACATGAACATCCCTGAAGATCGCTTCTACGGCGATACCCATGAATGGTATCGGATTGAGGATAATATAATCACGCTTGGCGTCACCGAACCGGGGCAAGATTTACTTGGTGATGTAGTCTACGCCAACTTACCGGATGTTGGGCAAACCGTCGAAAAAGGCGCGCCCTGCGCCACATTAGAGTCGGTAAAGGCCGCCTCCGATGTCGCCTGCCCGGTCGATGGTGAGGTTATCGCGGTTAATGAACGACTCGAAAATGAACCAGAGTTGATTAACGATGACCCCTATGAAGAAGGCTGGCTGATGCAGATTCGGTTTACCGGCACACCTGAAGAGTGGATGACACCGGAGCAATACCAGCAAAAGCTGGATTTTGAAGCCTAAGCCCATGCCCGGTCTTAAAAAACAAGGACACACTTATGATCAGATCAGCACTATCCGTTAGCATTAGCTCGTGGTTAAGAACCTCCCTAGTGGGCATATTCCATTACCTACCGCGCCGCCCGGTCGGGCTTTCAGATAGCCACTGTATCACCCCTCATTCAGTCCGACTGGTAATAACACTCCTAGCTGCGCTTTTTTTAACGGCTTGCGCCACCCCGCCGACGGATCCAAAGCCTGCGGCGATGCCCCAGGCAGCCCCCGCGCCCCAACCGGCTGAACCAACCACCGCGACCTATCAGATCCCCACCCTAGAGGAGGAGGCCATCACTGCCGAGCCAAAAGTCGAGGCATTACCCACCGGGCCTTCGCCAGCAGTGCGGGCGTTGGTAGAACGGGCGCAGATGCAGCACAATCAAGGCGATGTCGGTGCGGCGCTGGCTACCATGGAGCGCGCAGTCCAGATTGAGCCGGAAAGTGCGCTGGTTTGGCTGGATCTAGCACGACTGCGATTAGTCAATGGTGAACCCCAACAAGCCGAACAATTAGCCTTACGCGCAGTAGAACATGCCGCCGATGAACGCACCCGCTCGCTTGCCTGGCAAACGGTCGCCCGAGCGCGACTGGCCCAAGGTGACCGAGCAGGCGCTGAGGACGCGCAACGACGTGCAGGTATGCACGCGTTATGAGCCCACCCTCGGTGGAATCCGTTTTTGCCGCCGATGGGTGTTTGTCAAAGGCCTTTGAGGGCTATCAACCCCGTCAGGGGCAAATCAAGATGGCAGGCTTGGTTCAGGATGCGATTAACGATCAGCGCACAGTGGTTATTGAGGCGGGCACGGGGGTCGGCAAAACCTTTGGCTATCTCGCACCGGTATTATTATCTGGTAAGCGGGCGTTGATATCCACCGGCACCAAGCATTTGCAGGATCAATTATTCCATCGCGACCTACCCCGTCTGCGCCAAATTCTGGGGGTAAAAACCGACATTGCGCTACTTAAAGGCCGCGCTAATTATCTCTGCCCCTATCGGCTCGAACAAACCCAGAAAACCGCCCGCTTTTCCAATCGCCGCTGGCGACAAGCGTTAGCGGTGATTGAGCGTTGGGCGATAACCAGCAAAGATGGCGATAAATCCAGCTGTGCTGCCGTTGGCGATGATCATGGTATCTGGCCGCTGGTTACCTCCACCAACGACAACTGCCTAGGCCGCGAATGTCCGTTTTTTGAACAATGCCCGGTAGTTAAAGCCCGTGAACGCGCCGCCAAGGCTGATGTCGTCGTTATTAACCATCATTTATTCTGTGCTGATCTGGCATTAAAACAAACTGGCTTTGCTGAGTTGCTCCCACAGACAGATGTGGTGGTGTTAGATGAAGCCCACCAGCTGCCTGAAATCGCCAGTGCGTTTTTTGGGGAAAGCATTACCGCACGCCAACTGCGTGACCTGATTCAGGACTTGGGCACAGAGGCCAAGGCGGTACCCGCTTTGCCGAGTCTTCCAGAGGCGGGCAGCGAGCTGGATGCGGCTATCGAAAAAGCCCGCGATGCACTGGGTGAGGCTACCGGCACGCGAGTTTCCTGGAATGAACTGTCTGATGATGAGACGGTTTTCTCGAGTTTTGAACAACTACGCGATGCTTTAGAAGTACTTACCGAAGAACTCAAGCAAGCCGCGCCGCGTAGTAAAGGGTTAAGCCATTTACACACCCGTGCTGAGCAATTACTAACTAACTTCACCGCCTTTTTACAGCAAAGCGAAACACCAGCAGAATCCGTACGCTGGCTGGAAGTACATGCCAAATCATTTGCCCTGCACACCACCCCGGTTAACGCTGCTGGTGAATTTAAAAATCAGATTGAATCCGCGCCACGCGCTTGGATAATGACCTCAGCCACCCTGGCTGCCGGTGGTGATTTTAGCCATTTTACCCGGCGGATGTTCATTCCCAATGCGCGCTGTTATCAAGTCCCGTCACCGTTTGATTATCAAAAACAGGCCCTGCTTTATCTGCCTGAAGATATCCCGGAACCGATCGGACCGGATGGCGCACGCGAACACACCCTTGCCGCCCTGCGTCGAGTATTTCCTTTGTTAAAAGCCAGTCAGGGACGCGCTTTTTTGCTATTCACCTCCTACCGAGCCTTAGAGCTTGCGGCCAGTATTCTCGATGAACACCTAGCCGAATTGCCGTTATTTGTGCAGGGCGAGCAATCCAAATCCGCCTTGTTGGATGCGTTTCGTCAAAGCGGCAATGGGGTTTTACTGGGTACACAAAGTTTCTGGGAAGGCGTGGACGTGCGCGGCGAGGCGCTATCACTGGTGATGATTGATAAAATTCCCTTCCCCGCACCCGGAGACCCAGTGCGTCAGGCTCGCGAGGCACGGCTTAAAGAAAAGGGCTTAAGCCCGTTTATTCATATGGCACTGCCTGAGGCCATTATCACCCTGAAGCAGGGGGTGGGCCGCTTAATCCGTGATGTCGAGGATCAGGGCGTGTTGGTACTATGTGACCCCCGCTTGACCCGCAAATCCTATGGCAAGCAGATTTTGGACTCACTGCCCCCCATGGCACGAACCCGACACTTTGCCAAGGCGCGCGATAAAATTATTAAAGATGTCGCCCCTGTTGTACACATGGAAGTAACAAATTGAGTTGCGGTAATGGTTCGTGCGACAATCCCGCTGCCAAATTCATCCCCTTTGAAGGGTAATCACCATGACTGCAAAACTGCTAGATGGCCGGGCGACGGCACAATCCCTGCATGCGCAATTAACCCAAACCATCCGTGATCACACCCAAAAAGGGGTGCGACCTCCGGGGTTAGCGGTAGTACAGATAGGC
>DRZW01000026.1 GCA_011380105.1 Halothiobacillaceae bacterium | reverse complement strand
GGGTGTTCTTAATTAAATATTCTAAGTATAAGGCGAATTATGGATACAACGGCAGAACAAATCGCAATCAATAGCTTTAAACAGGCGCTCGCTAAGAAAGACCCGGCGCTAACGCACATCCAAACCCATATCTCGCATGTGTTTTTGACCAACCAGCGGGCATATAAAATCAAAAAGGCTGTTGATTTTGGCTTTTTAAATTTCTCCACACTGGCGCGCCGCTGCCATTTCGCCGAGCTTGAACGCAAACTCAACAGCCGTCTGGCCCCCGGATTATACGAGGAAGTCTTCACCATTGACCACAATGGCCAGCGCACGGATGATCCTGACCAAATGGTTGAATGCGTGATCGCCATGCAGCGCTTTGCGCAGGATAACCAGCTTGATCACTTCGCGGCACGCAATGGGCTTGATGATGCACTCGTCATGGAAATGGCCGAAACCATCGCCAACTTCCACACCCATGCCGAACCGGCACCGAACCCCGAGCACTATGGGTCATCCGAAACGGTTTGGGCACCGATGGCGCAGAACATCGAGCAGATTGCCCCCTTTCTTAAAGAACAAGCCGATCAGGACAGGCTCGCCCGTTTAGAAAGCCAGATTACAGCGGCGTTTGAATCGATTAAACCCATTATTGAACAACGCCAGCGTAGCGGTTTTATCCGCTCCTGCCATGGCGATATGCATCTGGCCAATATGGCCATTAAAGATGATGCGCTGCTCATTTTTGATGGCATTGAGTTCAACGACGATCTGCGCTTTATTGATACCGCCAATGATCTCGCTTTTGTGCTGATGGATTTACACAAGCGGCGCTTGATCGGCCCGGCTCGTCTGCTACTTAACCATTATCTGGAAAAAAGCGGCGATTACCAGGCACTGGCTGTGTTGCCATTTTACATGGCGTATCGGGCCTCGGTGCGAGCCAAAATCGCCCTGCTCACCTTACGAGACGACATGAGCGCCGCCGAGATTGAGTCATCCTTTGCTGAGCATCGCGCTTATATGCAATTGGCGTTGGAGCTACTAGCGCCAAGACAACCGCGTTTGTTTATCACAGTGGGCGTTAGTGCCTCGGGCAAATCACTGGCCAGCCATGAGTTAGTGTTGGCACGCGGCGCGATTCGGGTGCGCTCTGATGCCGAACGCCAACGCATGTTTATCGACAAAGCAGTTCGTTACTCACAAAGGGCCACCGAGCAGACCTATCAACGCCTGCAGGAAATTGCAAAAATCGGCCTGAACGCCGGATTTGAGATGACCATGGATGCCACCTTCCTCAAACGCAGTTACCGCGAGCCGTTTATGCACCTAGCACAAAGCCTGAATGTGCCTATGCACATCCTGTTTATGGAGTGCGATGCCGAACAGGTACGCCGCTTTATGCGCGAGCGCAATGCACAAGGCCGAGATATTTCCGAGGCTGATGAGCAGGTCTTAGAAAGCCAATTACAGCAACTTGAAGGCTTAACCCCCGAGGAGGCGAAAAATGCCTTCCGCTTGAAATGCGATGCCCCGCTTGGCGCACAGATCAGTCAGTTGCCGCTGGATTAAGCCTGTTACAGCCCGCCTTGTTTGAGAAAAGAGGACGAGCTGGCTGGTTTAAGCATGATTAGCGGCATACTCACGGGCGGTAGGCAAAGAAACTGGCAAGGTATCCGGCTTCGGGCGAGTCACCTCCCAGCCCAAGCAAGCCAACCAAATGGATCGGGGTATTGCCTTGTGCGCGGTTCGGTAGTAACTCACCATCCGGCGGCTTATCCCCAAGGCTTCAGCCGCCGAGGTCAACGATAACTGGTTGCGATGCATCCAGCTATCAAACATCTGATGGCTGACTTGCCCATTTTGCTCCTTAGCCCAGGCATAAACGTTGTCTTGACCAAATTCCGCATCGAACCATTCAATAGCACCACCCCAATCCGCAATACGCACACGGGCAAAAACCTCGGGATCGAGTATCGGTGCGAGAGCTTGGTTCTTACGTAAAACCGCTTCGACATCAACTTCCAGCTCCTCACCCGTACTCCAAGTGGTTAAGAGACGGTAGGGCTCCAAAGCACGGACTGCTTGTATCTTTGGAAAAAAAAACGAACTCATGGGTTATACCTCCGCCATTCATCGTGCAGGAAATCCCGCTGCGCGGAAATCCAATCCAAAACCTCGCGCATTTCACGGCCTTCAATCCGCCCAATAATCTTAATACTGTCTAGTTCAACAATGCATTCCCGCCCATCACACAATTTCACATGAACATGGGGTGGTGGGTGGTCTTCGATATATATCATCACCCGCGCATAATCGAAACGCTGCAAAGTAGGCATACACTAAATCATAGAGCAACAGTTGCACCAACTCAAGCCGCATTTAAGTACACAGCTTAATTACACCCGCGGTTAATTCGATTAGTGCGCTCAAGAAAGTGGACGAACCCGCAATACCCCGGCTTTAAACTTCGCCGGGTTAAGCAAGCCGTCCACCGCCAGCTTATACAAGTCGATATCCAATGCCGCGGGGCTCGGCATTAACTCGGCGTGATTATCTCCGGGATGTTCAAACGTGCCCAGATAGCGCCACTGGTCAAACAGATGCCCGACACACCAGTCGCCGGCATCGTTGCATTCTTCTAGCATCACCGGGCCGGAATAAGGCCAGGCAGCAAACGCCTTGGGCGCGAGTGCCTGCTTTAAGCGCAGACGGTGGGCGATTTCCGGCTCGGCTCCTTCACAAACGCCACCACAATGACCCAGTTGCCGGGCAAAGCAACGCCCTTGACCTTTCTCTAAGCCGAGCTGCTGCGGGCAAAGCCGGTAGGCACGGGCGATATTTTGAAGCATTTCGCGCGCTTTTTTCTGGGAGCGAAACACGCCATGACAATGAGTCAATGCAGCCGGTTCGATATCATCCAAGGCGCGTATTTCAGGCGGGGCGGGGTCATCATCGCGCCAATAGATCGTGAGCAAGGCACGCTGGCGGCGTAATCGCCGATTAAAAATCGGCTGATGTTGTTTTACTTCGCGTGCTTCTTGCAACAATGCGCCGAACTCACCGGGCGTTGTCGTCCAATCGATATGGACTGTTTGCTGGTTAATCCGCATTTCGCGGTCACTTTGCCGATCGGCGGTGAAGTGCGAGCGCACCCGGTTGTATAAATTAACTGATTTGCCGATGTACAGCACGGCACCATCAGCCCCGTAAAACCGGTATACACCGGGGGTTTGTGGCAAATCGTGCAGACAGGCTGGGTCAAGGTTCGGTGGCAGGCTTAGTTTCTTGTATTGCGCCGATAATGCCTTAGCAACTGCCATAGGGCCGTGCTGCTGACAAAAACGGGCAAGCAGCAACGGTAGTACCGCCGCATCACCCCATGCACGGTGACGGTTGTGAATAGTGAGGTTGTAGCGTTCAAGCAGTTGATCCAGATTATGCCGACGGTATTGACGATCAAGCTTGCGGGATAGCTTAACCGTACACAAGCTATCTAGGCGCAGGTGCAGACCAGCGCGTTTACCGGCATTGTGTAGAAATCCAGAATCAAAGCGGGCGTTGTGCGCCACCAACAGGCGCGAATCAAGCAACTGGGCCAATGTATCGGCCACGCGAGAAAAGGTCGGCGCACCGGCCACCATGGCGTTATCAATCCCGGTTAGGCGGGTAATCACATCAGGGATGTTCACCCCCGGATCTATTAGGGTGACAAGCGGTGTGCCCACTACCCCGTCATCGACCGGAATCGCGGCTATTTCGGTGATCCGATCCCGGGTGGGACGGGTGCCGGTGGTTTCCAAATCGACAAAACAAAGCCGGTTGAATGGGGGTGGCAGTTCGGCGAGTTCGGGGATGAGCTGACCAGGCCGAATCTTTGCGTCATCGGACACAAATATCAAGCACCCTTTAAGGTTTCAACCCGCATCCGCACCACTGAGCCGCGCACAGTATCGAGCGCTTCGATATTAGCAATAGCCCGATTCATCGCCCGCTCGCGAACCTTGTGGGTCAGCATGACGATAGGCAGGGTGCGCTCGTCTTCGGTCATTTCCTTTTGCATCATCGCCTCAATGGAAATGTCGTTGTCTGCAAGAATTTTGGCAATACGAGCCAACACACCCGGACGATCAAGCACGGCAATCCGCAGATAGTAGGCGGTATCAATCGATTCAATCGGCACCACCGGCAAATCAGCTACTTCATCCGGCACCACAGCCAAGTGCGGCACGCGATGCATGGGATCAGCGGTCATGGTGCGCACCACATCGACCAGATCGGCAATTACCGCCGAGGCAGTGGGTTCAGCGCCGGCACCCGCGCCATAGTACATGGTGGGGCCAACCGCATCCCCCCAGACGAGAATCGCGTTTTGGACGCCATCTACATTCGCCAGCAGGCGCTTTTCGGGGATTAGGGTTGGGTGGACCCGCAGCTCGATGCCATCATCACGACGCCGGGCAATCCCTAAGTGTTTAATCTGATAGCCAAATTCACGGGCATAGTTGACATCAGCAATCTCAATATCGCCGATGCCTTCGGTGTAGACATCATCAAATTTCAAAGGCATACCAAAGGCCGTGGCGGCCAGAATGGTCAGTTTGTGGGCTGCATCGACGCCTTCGACATCAAAGGTCGGATCCGCCTCGGCATAGCCAAGATATTGAGCTTCGGCCAGCACTTCAGCAAACGCGCGGCCATCATCGCGCATCGCAGTGAGAATGTAATTGCCGGTGCCGTTGATAATCCCGGCTAGCCATTCAATCCGGTTGCCTGCCAGCCCTTCGCGAATCGCTTTGATAATCGGGATGCCGCCGGCCACCGCCGCCTCAAAGGCGACAGTGGCATTGTATTTCTGCGCGGTTTCAAACAGTGCCATGCCATCATGGGCGATTAGTGCCTTATTGGCAGTGACTACCGGCTTACCCAGCTCCAGAGCGCGCTTGATTAAATCGCCGGCCGGTTTAATGCCACCGATTAATTCCACCACGACGTCTACATCGGGGTTTTCCACCACTTCCATCGGGTTGGTGGTGACCATCATGCCTTCCAGCGGGCAGATCCGTGGTGCATCCAGATTACGCGCACTGGCATGAATGACTTCGATGGGGCGCCCGGCGCGGCGGGCGATTTCAGCGCCGTTACGATTAAGCACATTGACGACGCCGCCCCCTACAGTGCCCAAACCGAGCAGGCCAATCCGCACCGGTGTGTTGTTTTGAGGTTGTGCTGTCATTAGTTATTGTCCTCCATCCGTCGGCAGGCGCACGCCATGCTTGCGAAACATGGCTTTGATCCCGCGAATCGCCTGACGGGTGCGATGTTCGTTTTCAATCAGAGAGAAACGGACGTGATCATCGCCGTAATCACCGAAACCAATCCCCGGTGATACAGCAACCTTGGCCTCTGATAACAAAAGCTTGGTGAATTCCAGGGAGCCCATCGCGGCAAATGGTTCGGGGATTTTTGCCCAGACAAACATCGTCGCCCGCGGTGGCTCGACGGCCCAGCCGGCCGCATTTAAGCCCTCGCAGAGCACATCACGGCGGCGACGGTACATATCGCAGATTTCATCCACGCAGGTCTGATCCCCCTCTAGCGCCAGAATAGAGGCGACCTGAATCGGGGTGAAGGTGCCGTAGTCAAAGTAGGATTTAATCCGCGCCAAGGCGTTTACCAGTGTTGGGTTACCCACCATAAAGCCTACCCGCCAGCCGGGCATGTTGTAGCTTTTAGAAAGGGTGAAAAATTCCACGGCCACTTCTTTTGCACCGGGCACTTGCATAATCGATGGGGCTTTATAACCATCGAAAACAATATCGGCATAAGCTAAATCGTGCACCACCCAGATACCGGCTTCACGGCAAATTGCGACCACCTTCTCGAAAAACTCCAGATCCACACATTGGGTAGTCGGGTTAGCCGGGAAGTTTAAGATCAGCATCTTCGGCTTGGGCCAGGTTTCCTTAATCGCCCGCTTTAGTTCCTCAAAAAAATCCACATCCGGAGTCAGTCGCACATGGCGGATATCTGCATCGGCAATCACCGAGCCGTAAGGATGGATCGGATAAGCCGGGTTGGGCACTAGCACGGTATCCCCGGCAGACAGGGTTGCCATAGCCAAATGACCCAAGCCTTCTTTGGAGCCAATAGTAACAATGGCCTCGCTTTCAGGATCAATCTGGACATCGTAGCGGCGCTGATACCAGTGCGACATCGCCCGGCGCAGCCGAGGAATACCTTTGGATTGCGAATAACGATGAGTATCGCCGCGCCGGGTCGCCTCAATCATTTTCTCAACGATATGCGGTGGTGTGGGCTGATCTGGGTTACCCATTCCAAAGTCGATAATATCCTCGCCTGCAGCGCGTGCCTTCGCTTTCAACTCCCCGATGATGTTGAATACGTAAGGTGGCAGACGATTAATGCGAGCAAAATGATTGTTCACGGCGAATGCTTTCCGATTGGCGAGTATGGTAATTAAAAACACCAAAGCCCCGTTCGACGGCAATTGCAGACGC